>DNBN01000065.1 GCA_003491845.1 Porticoccaceae bacterium
GTTTTAGAGACAAACTTGATGATTCCTTTGCCGGGTTTTAAATCAGCTCGTTGGAGTTGGTCCCAACGCGTAAACTCGGCCACCTCAACAGCTGAAGCGGCGTCAAACAAATCTTGCATCGAGGCCATAGGGACAAGCTGCCTCTCAATACCCTTCTGACTGGGTGGTTGAATCCAATCGAATTCCTTTTTAACCATCAGTAGCAGGCCAGCACCTATCATAATAATGAGCGGAAGTGCTATTGAGAAAGACCCCCAATAGTGAATCTTTCTCAATAAGGTAGATGTTCGCATTTAGATTTTCGCCTCAACCGTCAGATGATTTAATACCACTTAATCTCTCCCCATCGGATTATTGGAGGTGCCCTCCATTATTCCACTGGGCACCCAAGGGGCACCAGCATCTAATAACGCCTGCTTAAACGCCGGGAACTTTTTTTCAAACAAATTATCCAGTTGCGGTTGTAGCTCTCCTAGCGCATCTTTTACGTAACCCATCTGCTGCTTTTGAGTAGAGGTCAAGCCCCAAGTATTCACTTCAGCGAGTTCAATCATAGACAGACGGCTCGAAATTGTGGCGGGGGGGGCACCAAACCTGCGGCTCCNNCAACGGAAGTGCTATTGAGAAAGAGCCCCAGTAGTGGATCTTTAACAATAAGATAGATGTTCGCATTTAGGCTTTCACTCCAATCATCAGATGACTAAACACCGTTTAATCCGTCTCCATCCGATCATCGGCGGAGGCTTCTATCCCCCCGCTGGGCACCCAAGGCGCACCAACATCTAACAGAGCCTTTTTAAAAGCTGGAAACTCTGTTTTAAATAAATTATCCAACTGCGGTTGCAACTCTACAAGCGCATCTTTCACATAAACCATCTGCTGCTTCTGAGTAGAAGTCAATCCCCAAGTATTCACTCCAGCAAGTTCAATCACAGATAGACGACTTGAAATTGTGGCAGGCACGGCGCCAAATCTAATACTCGAACGCTTACCATTTATTATCTCATCCAGATTGAAAACCGCTCTTCGCAGCTGCTCATATTGCGACTCTAAGTCACCAGCAACAGCTAACGAGCGATCCAACGCTATTCGGAAGGATTTTAGCTGGGCTTTTAAATCGCTTATTTGACTGGTCGCTGCAGACAGGCTGCGCCTTAGTTCAGCCACTTCCAGCAGCATAGAAGAATACTGCTGAGGAGACAGGCCTCCATTTTCGGTTTCTTCATGGAGTGGCTTAACCTTGAAACTGACCGCTTCAGTGAGCGCTCTTGTCTTCCCATTAGTGGTGCTAAACAAGGTGGCTGTATAGATGCCCGGTGACACCAAGGGCCCCACATCATCTCCACTACCAGAGTTTAGAGCCCTAGAGGAGGATAAACGTAAATCCCATGTCACCCGATGCAGGCCTTTGCCAGTGTTAGCACTTACTTTACGAATTGAATCACCCTTATCATTTTTAATAATCAGATAAACCATAGGTTCTGATTCTTTCAATTCCGTCTCTACTTTTTCCCATGAGGGGTACAGTGGATAGTCACCTTTTTCTTCCGCCTTCTTTTCTCTCTGTTCACGCTGCTCAGTTAATGATTTAACACCGTCACGCAAATAATAGGTGAAAGTAGCCCCAAACTCTGGATTCTCAGTACGATATTCAAAATCACCCTCTGTGCTGGTATGGAATCTTTCAGGGAGATACCAGAGTGCATCTCGTGATGGAAATAGCAATGCTTCTTGCTTTAAGCTTTCGCTGTTAATGTTACGCAGCGGCGAGAAGTCATCCAGTATATAAATTCCTCGACCAAAACTACCGGCGACAAGATCATTTTCTCGGCGTTGAATTTTTACATCACGAAAAGAAATGGTCGGAATACCACCAGTCAATTCAATCCACTCTTTACCGCCATCAACGGTAAAAAATAATCCGAATTCAGTGCCAACAAATAATAAGTCCTGATTTACGTGGTCTTGAACAATACGCCAAACCAAATGTTTATCCGGCAGGTTGGATGTAATAGATTTCCACGACTTTCCTTGATTAGTACTCTTGATCAAATAGGGTTTGTAATCCCCCTGCTTGTGGTCATCCAAAGCGGCATAAACTGTATCTTTATCGAACAAATCAGCGCGTATGTCGTTGATATAAGCTGTATCGGGGATACCCTTTATCTTGCCAATCTCATATTTTATCCAATCTTCACCACCGTTTGAGCTTACTTGGATCAAGCCGTCATCAGTGCCGGCATACAAGAGATCGGGGTCTAGAGGTGACTCCGCTATGTTCGCAATGGTATTAAAATTAGACATTGCATAAAGATCTAAACCTGAGTTAACTGACCAGGTTCTATCCATCACCGGCATGTGCATGCGGTTTTGATCCTTGGTCAAATCACCGGAAATTGCACGCCAACTGTTACCTCGGTCATCAGATCGCCACAATCGCTGGGATGCATGATACAAGCGCTTTGGGTCATGATTTGACACCAATATGGGTGCATCCCAATTATATCTTTCAGCCGGTTCATCAGGCTTTGCTTGAGGCTGAATAAAGACAATTTCACCGGTTTTTCGATGATAACGTGCAAGATTACCCTGTTGCCACTGACCGTAGACTATGTCTGGATTACCTGGCTCTGTCGCAGGCTGATGGCCGTCTCCCCAAAGAATTAAAAACCAATCATTGTTCTTGATTCCATGCTCTTTGGTTGTACGCGATGGGCCACCTTGAGAGCTATTATCCTGAGTGCCACCATAGACGTAGTAAAAGGGTTTGCTATCGTCTACTGCAATTTTATAAAACTGAGCGATTGGCAAGTTACCTTGAAAACGCCATTTTTTCATGTCATCGCGCGTTTCGTATACTCCACCGTCACTGCCAACCAACATGAAATTTTTATCTGTCGGGTGAAATGCCATAGCATGATCGTCAACATGCTTGTTTTTGAGATTAAAAGGTGTCCAGGTTTTGCCGCCATCATCACTGTACTTACTATAATTACTCACCATATAGATGCGATCAAAACGGTGAGGGTCTGCAAACATTTCCTGGTAATAATGTGGCCCTGTTCCTCCACCCACTTCATCAGACATTTTCTCCCAGCTGGCACCTTGGTTAGCTGAGCGATAAACCCCACCTTTGCGCTGATTAAGCTCGATGGCTGCGTAGACTACGTCCGGATCAAGTTTAGAAATAGCCAGACCAATTTTCCCCATATCTGCTTCTGGCAGGCCATTAGTGAGTTTACGCCAGGTCTCACCACCGTCTTCAGAGGTGTGAATTGCTGAGCCGGGTCCTGTACCCACAAAAGCAGGTAAAGTTCTTTGTCGCTGCCAAGTAGCCGCATAGAGCTTATCTGGATTGGTCGAATCAATAACCAAGGAAGTGACGCCAGTCCATTCATCGGTTTCTAAAACATTGGTCCAGGTCTCACCACCGTCAGTGGTTTTAAATAATCCTCGCTCGCCACCTTTTGACCAAAGTGGTCCCTGAGAAGAAACCCAAATTGTATTGGAATCCTGTGGATGAACAATAATATCTGAAATATGTTCAGATTCATTCAAGCCTTTATTTTTCCACGTTTCACCGCCGTCAAGTGACTTATAAACTCCGTCACCGAAACTCAGGTGTCTGCCGCCATTATTTTCTCCCGTACCTACCCAAATAATATTGGAATTGCTAGGATCTATAGTGACATCACCGGTTGAAAAGACTGCTTGTTTATCGAAAATGGGTATCCACGTAATACCTGCGTTTACCGTCTTCCACACGCCACCTGATCCCACTGCAATATACCAAACAGATGGATTTTTAGTGTCCACCTCAATGTCAGCAATTCGGCCGGACATATAGGCTGGACCAATACTGCGCAGCTTCATTGCAGCAAATAATTCATCAGTCATAACAGCAGACTGATCTTTTTTTGCGGCATGCAACGAGGTTGACGTGAGGGCTGCTACAGCCATCAAGATAATAAATAATCGCATATGACATTTCCTATAAATAGAACCAACAATATGAATTTTCATTGATAATCGTACTTTACGAATTTTAAGATAAATTGTGTTTATAAAGTCTACCTTATGTGCCTATTGCAGACTAGCATATAGATATTTATATCTGCATAGTGCATAAATCAAGTCGCTCGTTGAGGGACACCTGTAATAGGATAAAAACAGTTTTGGTATCTAGAAAATCAAGCCTAAAGTAGGTCTTGTGGAGACTACGATTTGGCAAAAATCCTAGTTATGGTAATGCCTTGACAGATTAAAGTAGTGAAACTACAGAAATCTTTCTTTAAACTTCTTTTTATGCGTTGAGCTAACAATGTGGACGCTTTATTCTCTTCACAATATTACAGATGTACTTGGCTCCTGCTGTTAGTGACGTGACTTGCTATCATGTTGATACACGAACCTCAAACATTATTGTCTGTTTTGGTATTACGCATCTTAGACATCCAATTAGCTGTCTCCGAATAGTCACCAAGAGAATTATTTAATTCTATAGCGGCAAATATCGGGGTATCAATAGGGTCAAAAAATTAATCTAGTCAGGATCATTTTTTACAGGCAGATTTGTTTTATCAAGGGCACCAAACCTCCAGTTTTTAAATCACTACCGTTATATGTTGAACAGTCCGCTCAATGCTGTAGATCCCAGTGAGTATTTTGTTGAGTGATTGTTGTTAATTATTTCAATTAACGATTTCCTCAAAGATTATATGAAACCTCTGTTCTGAGTAAAGCAACTGGCATTTTATAATCTACCTGAGACTGCAGTTCTACGGCCATCCAACTTTCAATCGCTGTTTTACTTTCCGGTTAGACTAAGTACTAGTAAAGTGGTGGTCTCTGGGCTTTTTCTGGAGAAACAAAAAGTTTTAGCAGTGATCAAAAAACCAATGTCAACTTATATGAAAGAGCAAGTTTTTTGATTTAGCTAAATCGCAGTAAGATTGACAATGTACCTGAAAGAGATACGAATGACGTCAGCCAATGAAAAAATAAATTATGTGGAATTCCCGGCCGTGGATATTCTAGCGACCAAGGCATTTTTCAGTCGGGTGTTTGGTTGGACTTTTGAGGACTTTGGCCCGAACTATACCGCATTTTCTAATCAGGGGTTGGATGGTGGTTTTTTTACGTCAGACAAAAAAGCGCTCACAGAAACTGGATCGGCTTTAATCGTATTTTATAGCGCTGATCTTGACGCTACTTTGAGCAAGGTGTCCCAAGCGGGTGGTCTGGTAAGCCAAGAGATATTTTCTTTTCCTGGTGGTCGGCGATTTCATTTTAT
>DNBN01000129.1 GCA_003491845.1 Porticoccaceae bacterium
GGGTCTTCCATCATATAGGTAACCACTTCTCGCAAGGCTGTTTTATAATCAAGATCGATCTGCTTATCTTCTTCAATAGTTCTTATAGCTGCATCAGCATCAAACCGAGCGAACGCATCGAGAGCATTAGCTAACATTTTAATCACTGACGTCCCAATGTGGCGAATTTCAGGATAACCTTTAGATAGATTGATATCTTCAGACAACAAAATAGCATGATTAGCGATCTTTTTTGCCTCATCACCAATACGCTCTAAATCATTCACCGCTTTAGTCACCATCATCACCAATCGCAGATCACTAGCTGCTGGTTGACGACGAGCAATAATCAATATGCAAGCTTCGTCAATATCAACTTCCATATTGTCAACTATTTGCTCTTGGGTAATTACCTCTTCGGCAAGCTGACTATCCGCTTCACTTACCGCTTTAATAGCATTATGTAGTTGCTGTTCTACTTTGCCACCCATTTCCATCAAGCGTGTACGAATCTCTTCAAGTTCTTCATCGAATTGCTTCATGATATGATTTTCAAAGGACATTTTTGTCATATTTTCCTCCTGTAATACAAATTGCGTGCATGTTCGCGAGTGGCATATTAACCAAACCGACCTGTGATATACGCCTCAGTAAGCTGATGCTCTGGTAGCGTGAAAACCTGCTCTGTGGGATTAACTTCAATCAACTTTCCCAAATGAAAATAAGCCGTACGGTGAGACACTCTGGCGGCTTGCTGCATACTGTGAGTAACAATAGCAATGGTAAAGTTTTGACTTAATTCTTCAATCAACTCCTCGATTTTAGCCGTTGCTATAGGGTCAAGCGCAGAGCAGGGTTCGTCCATCAAAATAACCTCAGGGCTCACTGCAATCGCTCTGGCAATGCATAATCGCTGCTGCTGCCCCCCAGATAATCCTGTGCCTGGCTGGTGAAGCCGCTCTTTAACTTCTTCCCACAAACTGGCTTTGCGCAGACTATTTTCAACAATTTCATCAAGATCAACTCTTGAATCTGCTAAACCATGGATTTTTGCTCCATAGGCTACATTTTCATATATTGATTTAGGAAACGGATTGGGCTTTTGAAATACCATTCCTACTCGAGCACGAAGTTCAACCACATCTAATTTAGGCGCATACAGATTTTCACCGTCCATGGCAATGGTACCGCTAACACGGCAACCATCAACGGTGTCATTCATCCGATTAAGCGTTCGTAAAAACGTCGACTTGCCGCACCCAGAAGGTCCGATCATGGCAATAACTTCATTTTTTGCAATATCCAAATTAACATCATAAATAGCCTGTTTATCGGCATAAAATACATCCACATTACGCATGGTCATCTTCGAATCATCACTAAAGGGTTTACCCACAGTGACATGATTCTTATCTAAATCTAGAGACTGCTTTGGCGAGGAATTTAACTTTTGCTCGGAGGTATTCTCTTTCGATTTGTGGGTAGATTGATCTACTTTATTCATACTAGTGTCCTATTTACCATCGTCGCTCAAGCCGCTTGCGTAACCAGACTGCAGATGTATTCATGATAATAAGAAAAGATAATAGCACCATGATAGCTGCAGATGTCTTTTCAATAAACGCACGCTCTGGGCTGTCGGCCCAAAGAAAAATTTGTACTGGCAACACCGTAGCAGGATCAGAAAAGCCGCTGGGAATATCGACAATAAATGCCACCATACCTATCATCAAAAGAGGCGCCGTCTCACCCAGAGCCTGCGCCATACCGATGATCGCTCCGGTGAGCATGCCCGGCAAAGCCAAAGGCAAAACATGATGAAGTACCATTTGATATTTAGAGGCACCCATACCCAAAGCCGCCTCTCTGATTGATGGCGGAACTGACTTAATCGCCGCACGACTAGTAATAATAATGGTCGGTAAGGTCATTAACGTTAACACTAATCCTCCAACAATAGGGACCGACCGCGGTACATGGAAAAAGTTTATGAATATAGCCAGACCCAAAAGACCGAAAATAATAGAGGGTACCGCAGCTAAGTTATTAATGTTCACTTCAATAAAGTCAGTCCATTTATTTTTAGGCGCAAACTCCTCCAAGTAAATCGCCGCAGATACACCAATAGGGAATGACAGCATTAGAGTCATAATAAGTGTTAAAAAGGACCCCATAAGCGCACCGCGAATCCCCGCCTGCTCAGGTTCACGGGAATCTCCACGAGTGAACAGATTGGCATTAAAAAACAGCTCAATGCGCCCTTGCTGATACAAATCATCAATCCATTGCACCTGTTTGTCTGTCAATCGTGCGTCGTAGGGATTATTGTCCAACCAAGATTTGAAATAGGTATCTATATCATCATCGGCCAATATCCATACCGCTTCGGTTTTGTTGAGCAACTGTGGATTTTCCACTAGACGATCTTTGAGATCAAAGCCGGCGCCATTACTCAATAACTTATTTAATTTTCGTTTGTCACGCCGACCTGATACATCAGGAAAATTACCGCGTATTGCCGCTTTAGACAGTGCAGCCCAGTTGCCATCGACCAATTGAGCAGCATCAGCAAGATTATCAATACCGATCAAACTCTGATCATAGTGAACATCTAGCTTTATATAAGTAGCCCTAAAAGCGCCATGGCCTTTGCTTATAATGTCAAAAAAAAGCACAGCTACTGCAGCTAGACCGATAAATATAGCTGTTCGTCCATACCATTGAAAAAGCGCCTCTGAGCGGTTGCGCCGTTTTAAGGAAGACTGAATTCTCGATAAATTCTCTGATTGGTTATTCATATTGTTCTCGATATTTTTTAACGATATGTAAAGCAACAATGTTTAACACCAGAGTAACCATAAATAACATTAGGCCAAGAGCGAAGGCAGCCAGTGTTTTTGGACTATCAAATTCTTGATCTCCGGTAAGTAAGGTAACAATTTGAACAGTCACAGTAGTTACTGACTCAAGAGGATTAGCGGTGAGGTTCGCCGCCATACCTGCCGCCATGACTACAATCATTGTCTCGCCAATCGCTCGAGAAACCGCCAACATAATTCCACCCACAATACCTGGCAGAGCTGCTGGAATAACTACTCTGCGGATTGTTTCTGACTGAGTGGCGCCCATTGCTAAGGAACCATCACGCATTGACTGTGGCACGGCCGTAATAACATCATCCGCAAGAGAGGAGATAAATGGAATAATCATAATGCCCATAACTCCACCCGCCGCTAGTGCGCTCTCAGAGGATATAGCCAAACCAAAATCACTGCCAAGATTGCGCAAAAATGGCGCCACTGTCAACGCGGCAAAAAAACCATATACCACCGTAGGAATCCCTGCCAATACTTCAAGTGCAGGCTTAGCAAAGGTTCGTACATTTTTACCCGCATACTCGGCAAGATAAATAGCCGACATAAGTCCTATGGGAACGGCAATAAACATAGCGACTGCCGATACAAGAAGCGTACCAACAAAAAGTGGGATAGCACCAAAACTACCTGAGGACCCCACTTGATCTTCTCTAATAGCCGTTTGCGGACTCCAATCCAATCCAAATACAAAGTCATACAGCGGCACAGATCTAAAAAATTGGATCGACTCAAACAATACCGAAAGCACAATACCCAACGTAGTAAAAATCGCTAGGCATGCACAAACAAAAAGCATATTTTGCATAACTTTTTCTACGGCGGGTCGCGCTCGAAAATCAACTGTAATTTTACGCTGACCCCACGCCAACCCAAACAAAGAAACGGTTAATAAAAGTAACGTCAAAGACCAACGAGACATCGTACGCAAAGAGTCCATATACTGCGCAGCCTCAATCAAACCAAGAGGTTGCCCTTGTTCTTTAATAACACCACTGGCAATGTTGTTGATTTTATTGAAGACCAAATTGTAACCAGCACTATCTGGAGGTAACAAAGCTGGCTCAAGAGATGAAATGACCAGATTATTAATCACTGCATCAGCAAAGATAAACCAAAGACCCAGTAAAATTAGCGAAGGAATCAAACACCACAGAGCAACATGCATACCATGATATGAAGGTAAAGAGTGTAAGCGTCGAATGCCGCCTAAAGGATTTGCCATGGCCAGCGACCGGCCTCGGCCAAGATAATAACCAAAGGCTCCAAGGCCAACGAGTAAAAACAAAATATTTGTCACTTGCATAGGTCGATTTCAATCCTTCAAATATACAAAAACTCGACTCAATGAGCCGAGCGTAACTGTATTAATGTAGCGTCTTTATTTCAACGATTCTTTTCCTGACATTGGCGTTAAAGATCTCGTATTAACTGCCATTTTTGCACGCATTGCCGCTGGTAGCGGTATCATACCTTTTTCCGCTAAGTAACCGTCTTCACCCCAGGCTTTTTCGCTGGTAAATTCTTTTAAAAATCCAATCATTCCGGGTACCACACCAACATGGGCTTTTTTCACATAAAAGAATAAAGGTCGCGAAATCGGGTAAGACTTATCTGCAATTGAATCAAAAGTAGGGCCTACGGACTCAATGCTCGCACCCTGCACCTTGTCTGCGTTTTGATCTAAGAAGCTAAAGCCAAACACACCTAGCGCAATGGGATTAGCCTCTAATTTTTGAACAATCAAGTTATCATTTTCACCCGCTTCGATATAACGACCGTCCTCACGCACTGTATGGCATAGTTGTTTGAAAGCATTTTTGTCTGTCTTTTTCAATGCGGCAATCCAAGAGATTTTTTTACAGCCTCCCTCCATCGCCAATTCAGCGAAGGCATCTCGAGTACCTGATGTTGGCGGTGGCCCAAGCACTTCTATACTGGCATCAGGTAATAATGGGTTTACCTGCTTCCATGAGGTGTAGGGGTTATCGATTAACTGTCCCTCTACTGATCCTGGTACTTTTGCAGCTAAAGCTAAAAAAATATCTTTACGGCTTAAATTCATCGGCTCAGCAGCAACTGAGTTAGCAATAACAATTCCGTCATAGCCAATTTGTACTTCGATTACTTCTGACACTCCATTGGACTGACATTTTTTGAACTCAGACATTTTTATTCGACGTGAAGAGTTTGTAATATCAGGGTAATTAGTGCCAACACCGGAACAAAACAGCTTCATACCGCCACCTGAGCCAGTAGATTCTATTTTTGGGGTAGGCTTTCCGCTAGCTCGGCCATAGCGCTCAGCAACAACTGTAGAAAAGGGGTATACCGTTGATGATCCAACAACTTCAATACTTTCACGAGCCTGAGTTATTGTAGCCATAACGGTTAAACTGAATAGTACAATAGTAGAAACAGCAGATATTATGCTACGCATAGAGTTCTCCAAAAAGTGTTCGATATAACGTTATCAGGGCACAACTCAAACCCTAGGAGTCGCTAATATAAGAGATTTATATGACAGTAATATGACAATCTAAAATTCTGCATTTTTAATTTTAAGGTTGTCATAATATTGTAATAATCTAGGCATATATTAGCGCCATGGTTGCGATGACAGATGCTCAGCAACCTTGGAGAAGCAGACGCTTCAACGTTTATTACCTTAGGTATTACCAATGAAAAATTTAATAATTACCGTTTTTAGTCTTCTTGCAACGTTTAGTTTCGCCGAGGGCCCTGTGGATGGAAAAATTTATGGCAAAGCCAATCTATCAGTGGTCAGTCAAGACAATGGAGATAGTGATGAGTGGAATCTCAATAGTAATGCTTCACGGCTAGGCATTAAAGGAAAAACCAGCATCTCAGAGGGGCTGGAAATAATTTACCAAGCTGAATATGAAATATGCATTGATAGTGGTGACTGCAAAGGTCAAACCTTTAAACAACGTAATACTTTCGCTGGTATCAAGGGTAATTTCGGTACACTTGTAGCCGGTAAACGAGACACACCAACAAAACTGGCGCAGAAAAAAATTGATCTATTTAATGATTTAGAAGGTGATATTAAAAACACCTTTGAAGGTGAAAATCGTGTCTCTAACATCGTTGCTTACACAACGCCATCGATGAATGGCTTTTCCGCTTCCTTGGCAATGATCCCTGCGGAAGGTGATGACGTGGACCAGGATGGCAGCGATGATACAGGCTTAAATGATGGCATGTCCTATAGCCTTAGTTACAGCAAAAATAACCTTTATCTAGCCATTGCGGGCGATCAAGATATTGACAAGCAAGACCTAACCCGGGCAATCGCTCACTATAAAATTAACCAGCTAACGCTTGGTTTTATGTATCAGCAAAATGAGAATAACCTCGGAACTAAAGATGAGTCCGGCTACTTTGTCAGTGCAGCATACAAGCTAGACAAAACCATTAGCCTGAAAGCTCAGTACGGCAGCATTGAAGACGATGCTGATGGCGACGAGGAGACAACCTTCTCTCTGGGCGCTGATTACAAATTGGCAAAAAATACCAAATTATTTGCTTTCTACACCGACAATACCGATTCTGAAATGGATGCAGATGACGACGAATTCTCTGCCATTGGCATTGGTATGGAACATAAGTTTTAACCCAAACTGCAATCATCGGTATATTGTAGGGCGCTTTTGCGCCCTTTTTTATAGGTACATTATTCCGCTTTCCGCCAACATTAAAACACTCCATAAAACATATAATTCACTATTCATTGATATAAATAATAGCCACTTCTTCACGTCTACTTAGTAGCAAAAAATATAATTCAAAAGTCGCTACTTGAAAATCAATTTGCTACATTTACAACCGTTCACATCTAGCAATATAACCTAGACATTATAAGAGACCTTTTTACAGTAGTTGGGGTATTAAATGACCAGTTCAAAATATAATAATTTCTCAATGACAATGGCTAATTATGAGCCGCTGTCGCCGTTATCATTTTTACATCGCACTGCTATGATGTTTCCTAACCGCCAAGCTGTAGTCTACGGAGAGCGAAGTTACACCTGGTCAGAATTCTATACTCGCTGTAAAAAATTAGCCTCAGCTCTCCGTCACCACGGTGTTTGCAAAGGCGACACAGTAGCTGTATTAGCAGCAAACACCCCGGAAATGATTGAAGCACACTTTGGTGTTCCTATGTCAGGGGCTGTATTGAATACTATTAATACTCGCCTAGATGAAGAAACTATCACCTATATTTTAGAACATGGTGAAGCAAAAGTTTTTATTGTTGATGCAGAACTTGCTCCTCAGGCACAAAAGGCGCTAACTAACGTTAAAGACAAAAGCATGTTGGTCATTGATATTTTAGACAAACAAAACCATCCAGCGCCCGCACGCATCGGGCTCTCTGACTATGAGGCATTTTTATCCGGTGGTAATGATGAAGATCACTGGAAAATGCCCACCAATGAATGGGATGCCATTGCCTTAAACTACACCTCAGGCACTTCTGGTCGTCCAAAAGGTGTTGTTTATCATCATCGTGGCTCATATTTAATGTCTATGGGAACTATCGCCGACTGGGACTTACCTCGCCACCCCAATTACCTGTACACAGTGCCCCTGTTTCACTGTAATGGTTGGGGGCACGCGTGGACCATGACAGCCCTCGCGGGAACTATTTTTTGCACTCGTGCTATTGTCCCCGAAGACATTTTTACTGCGATCAAGAAATATAATATTACCCATTTAGGCGGTGCACCTATCGTCCTAAGTATGCTGCTAAATTCACCCGCTGCAACTACGTTCTCATGCTCACAAAGGATTCAATTAATGACTGCCGGAGCACCTCCACCAGCCTCCGTGTTACAGGGTATTGAAAAGTTAGGATTCAACGTAACACAGGTGTATGGATTAACTGAAACCTATGGTCACACTGTGATGTGCACTTGGAATGAAGACTGGAACCATGCAACTGAAGAACAGCGGGCGCTATTAAAAGCACGTCAGGGGGCGGCCATGGTGCAAACTGCAGGCATGCGTATCGTAGATATGGATACCAAAGACGATGTGCCTGCAGATGGAAAGACTATTGGTGAAATACTGCTTCGTGGAAACACCATAATGAAAGGCTATCTAAAAGATCCGGAAACCACTGAAACTGCATTTTCCGATGGCTGGTTTCACACGGGTGATTTGGCAGTGATGCACCCCCATGGTTATGCCGAAATAAAAGATCGTTTAAAAGATATTATTATTTCAGGTGGAGAAAATATATCCTCAGTGGAAATAGAAGGTATATTGCATAAACATGAAGCTGTCTCTTTGGCTGCGGTGGTTGCTCTACCTGATGATAAATGGGGCGAAGTGCCCTGTGCTTTTTTAGAACTGTTAGAAGGTGCTGAGGTGTCAGAGCAAGAAATAGAATTATTTTGCAGAGCCCACTTGGCCGGTTATAAACGTCCAAAAAAAATAATATTTGGAGAACTGCCAAAAACCGCTACTGGTAAAATACAGAAATACGAATTGCGTGCCTTGGCGCGCAGCGGTAATGTAAAATAAATCGTCAACCTCAGCTAGACTGGCGTGGTTAACCCACTATAATCGCTAATTAATTAGTCAGAGATAAATAAATATTATTAACCATCCAGAGATGGTGACTTAGGAGCAACTATGTTGGAAAAACTTGATAACTTCGAGCTTGAGAATCTCGCATTAATTGGTGATGAAGACGGCATTGTGCAAGTGGTTTTATCACGACCTGCCAAACGTAATGCATTAAATGCCGATACTATCGAAGAATTGATAGACGTTTTTTCAAAACTTCCAAGATTAGGCGCCAGAGCGGTAGTATTAAGAGCAGAAGGCGATCATTTTTGTGCGGGGCTCGATCTTGTAGAGCACCACAACGAGCAGCGTCGCCCAGAAGAGTTTATGCATATTTGTCTACGCTGGCATGAAGCCTTTAATAAAATGGAATATGGTGGAGTGCCTATCATTGCCGCACTAAAAGGCGCTGTTGTTGGCGGAGGTTTAGAGTTAGCATCAGCAGCTCATGTCCGCGTTGCCGATCAAAGCACCTATTTTGCCCTCCCAGAGGGACAGCGAGGCTTGTTCACCGGAGGAGGTGCAACTATTCGGGTTGCCGATCTAGTGGGTAAAGCACGTATGATCGACATGATGCTAACCGGCAGAGTTTACAAGCAGGAGGAAGCTTTTCAAGTAGGCCTATGTCAATATCTCATTGATGGTTCTAGTGATGAAAAAGCCATGAAAATTGCTCGCACAGCGGCGGAAAACCCTGCGCTGTCAAATTTTGCTATTTGCTCTGCAATCAGTCACATGCAGAATATGTCTGCGATGGATGCGGCCTATGCTGAGTCTGTGGTAGCTGGTATCGTTAATACACAACCAGCATCAAATGAACGTTTGGAGGCCTTCGCCAATAAAAGCGCACCGCGCGTAAGACCCGACTAACAAGCTCACAGAGGACTATTTTTGCTGTGGTAAGGTAACCAGCAATCAAAGCTGGCGCCCTGCCCTACGCGACTGCTAATACTTAAATTTCCACCAGCTTTACTCAGTGCATGCTTTGTAATAGCCAACCCTAATCCACTGCCTCCTGTGTGTGAATTGCGCGAATTATCGCCGCGATAAAAACGTTCGGTGAGACGAGGAATTTCATAGGGGTCAATTCCAATGCCGTCATCTTTGATAGAAATTAATATTCCTGTGAGCTCTTCACGCACGGCAATACTGATAACAGCACCCTGAGGATTATGCCTCACAGCATTGAATATAACGTTACCTAGCGCGCCACGAATGTCTTTTTCAGAGCTCCATATCATCAATGGTGTATGCTCAAAAATAACTGAATGCTGCCCCGAACTAAGCGCTTTTGCTTCCCCTATTAGGCTATGTAAGAGTGCTGTAATATCAAATTTTTCGTCCGTATCAATATCATGACTCTCTTCTAAACGCGAAAGTAAGATCAAATCATCCGCCAAGGACTGCATGCGAATGACCTGTTCAGACATTTGCTGAAAAGCCTTCTGCTGTAATACTGTGATATCCGAAGTATCTTGCAAGGTTTCCAAATAACCTTTGATAACGGTCAGTGGTGTACGCAACTCATGGGACACATTGCCTACAAATTCTGAGCGCAGTTTTTGAAGATGATTAATACGGCTAGTATCACTGACTAAAAGAACAATTTCGCCCTGCTGGCCAAAATAAGAGGCCGTTAGTTCCAATACAACAGTATCTTGGACATTTGATGCTAATGTCAGTGAGTCAGAAAAATCTCCCTGATTAATATATGCTACAAAATCTGGATCTCGAATCAAATTCATCACTGAGGTTCCTCGATCACCTGACCGCAAACCTAAAAGACGCTTAGCAGAGCTATTCCACCAGTCCAAATTGCGGTCATTGGTCAAGATCAAGAGGCCTTCATCAAGCACCTCGGTGACTCGAGTGACGCGATTGATTGTCACCCGCATTTTATCTTGTGCACGTCGATGACGGCGACGCTGACGATTAAACGTATCAGTTATATCGCCCCAGATACCATCTAATTCAGGGGGAATACCACGCATACCTTTATCAATCCAAGCAAACACACGACCGGCAACACTAAAGGTCCATAGGCAATAACCCAAAATACCTAAAAAAATAAGTTCGACAAGGAAGCCTAGGCTCCAACCAAATAAAGCGCAGGAAACCAAAATAAAAATGACCCGCCAAATTTCCTCCTGCATTCCTGGTCGCAATAGATAAATTCCTCACACTGGTCATGACACATTATTTAACTGGATGGAAAAACGGTATCCCGCCCCCCGCACAGTCTGCACATAGTTCTGGTGTCCTGCAACTGATATTGCTTTACGTAATCTCCTGATATGAACATCTACTGTCCGTTCATCTAAGTAGGCGTTGCCACCCCACACATAATCGAGTATCTGATCACGAGAATAAACACGTTCTTGATGGGTTAGGAAAAACTGCAATAAGCGATACTCTGTGGGACCAAGATTAACAGAAACTCCTGAAATACTTACCCTGTGTCCCAGCGGATCAAATAATAATTCTCCTACTACTATTGGCTCTCGAAGCTCTTCTCGACCAATACGCCGCAGTACAGCTTTAACACGAGATATCAACTCTCTGGGCGAAAAGGGCTTAGCAATATAGTCATCTGCACCTGAATCCAGTCCAGAAATCTTATGTGTCTCTTCTGCCTTAGCGGTAAGCATAATTACTGGTAATGTTTCAGTAATCTCATCACGTTTTAAACGTCGCAATAGCTCAAGGCCACTGGTACCAGGCATCATCCAGTCCAGCAATACTAGATCTGGATTGCGATCGACTATTAGCGCATGGGCAATAGAGGCATTCTCTGCTTGGAGCACATTGTACCCTGCTGCAGCCAGAGAAATATCTAACATATCCCGAATAGCCTGCTCATCATCAACAACTAAAATGGTATGTTTCGGCAAAATAACGTCCTGATGATCCAAGAAAAGAACCTCTATTTAAATACACTGATATGACACAAATATGACAGAACACAGTGCTTCATGCACCTTTTCTTTTTTGTACCCTATAGACTTATATTACCGTAATGATCGAGTCGATATTTATTAATGAATATAGCATAATGGCCGTCTTAGCTTTTAATATGAGTTCAACATATGAGTATCAAACATAATAGCGCGGTCAGCTTTCATTACACCCTCACCGACGACAACGGTCAGCAACTAGACAGTTCTGATGGCCGCGAGCCCTTAGCCTACTTACATGGCGCGGGCAATATTATTCCCGGTCTTGAAAATGCATTGGAAGGTAAAAGTACAGGCGACAAAATGATGGTTGCAGTGACTGCAGCAGAAGGCTATGGAGAAGTGCAACCCGCACTTATCCAGGAGGTCCCTCGAGGATCTTTTGAGGGTGTCGAAAACATTGAAGTCGGCATGCAGTTTGAAGCTCAAACAGGAAATGGGGACAGTGTTCCGGTAACTGTAACCGCGGTAACAGACGAATCGATTACTGTGGATGGGAATCATCCTTTAGCAGGTAAAAATCTTAACTTTGATGTGTCCATTGAGGAAGTGAGAGACGCAAGCCAAGAAGAGCTAGATCACGGACATGTTCATGGACCCGGTGGACATAATCACTAAAGTATAGCCTTGACTGACGATTTAGATTAGCGCCGCGGTTTTACGGCAGGCCCCGGGATTTACATGGCGTTTTGCTGTCACAAAAATGTCATCATCACATGACATACTTGTAATTTTTGTTATTTGGAATTCACTATGCCTATTAGAGTCGGTATCAACGGATTTGGCCGCATTGGTCGCATGGCTATGCGCGCAGCTTGGGGCTTAAACGAGCTTCAAATAGTACATATAAATGAAATTGCTGGAGATGCCGTCAGTGCAGCGCACCTGCTGAAGTTCGATTCTATTCATGGTACTTGGGCACACGATGTTTCGGCTTCCGAAGCGAATAATGCAATTATTATCGACCAAGTCACGGTCAGTTATTCTCAATGCGAATCTATTCAAAACCAAGCGTGGGTCGATAGCAATATTGATCTTGTCATTGACTGTAGCGGTCAGTTTAAATCCGCTAGAGCACTTAGCGACTATTTTTCACAGGGTATAAAAAGGGTTGTGGTATCAGCTCCTATTCATGATCAGACCTTGAATATCGTAATGGGCGTCAATGATCATCTGTATGTCGACCAACCTATTGTCAGCGCAGCATCTTGTACTACTAATTGCCTAGCACCAGTGGTGGACGTTCTTCAGCAAGAATTTGGAATCGAACATGCATCAATTACGACCATTCATGATCTCACTAACACCCAGAGTATACTCGATGAGTACCACAAAGATTTGCGTCGTGCTCGAGCAAGTAGCCTGTCATTGATACCTACAACTACCGGCTCTGCCACCGCTATTACACGCATTTTCCCTGAACTTGTTGGTCGTATTAATGGACTTGCGGTTCGCGTACCCCTAGCTAATGCATCCCTTACTGATTGTGTTTTTGAACTGAAAGTAACCACTACAACGGAGGCTGTCAACAAAGCGTTCAAAACTGCATCGGAAAAAAGACTTAATGGTATATTGGGGTTTGAAGAGCGTCCTCTTGTATCTGTGGATTACACCAATGATAAACGCTCTGGCGTTATTGACGCCCCATCCACCATGGTGGTCAATGGCACACAACTCAAAGTACTTATCTGGTATGACAACGAAATAGGTTATGTACAGCGCATGATAGAACTTTCCCAAAAAGTCGCGCTGTCTATATAAAGGTCTATTTATGGCCTCAGCATCCACCCATAGTATTCAACAATATAGTCTAGTCACTGTTAGTTATTGGGCTTTTACACTGACAGACGGTGCTTTGCGTATGCTAGTGTTGCTGTTTTTTCATGGACTTGGTTTTAGTCCTATAGAAATAGCTAGCCTATTTATTCTTTACGAGTTATCCGGTGTGGTCACGAGCTTAATTGGTGGCTGGGTGGCTGCTAAAATTGGCCTGATAACTACACTTCAGTGTGGCTTATTATTGCAGATTTTAGCCATCGCAATGCTCCTTAGAGATCATCAGCAATTAACTATCGTTTATGTTATGTGTGCCCAAGCATTATCAGGTGTAGCCAAAGACCTAAATAAAATAAGTGCCAAAAGTAGTCTTAAGAGTCTTCTGCCTGACAATGCACATGGACGACTGTTCACCTGGGTTGCAAGGCTTACTGGCTCTAAAAATGCACTCAAAGGAATGGGATTTTTCCTTGGCGGGACTCTACTCTCTAGCGTCGGTTTCACCTTCACTATTATGCTCATGATGATGCTATTAATAGCCATTTTGGTTCTTGGACTCGTCTTTTTTAAGGTTCTTGAGAATGCGGAACACAAGCCCGCTATTAACCAGATACTTTCAAAGAGCACAGCTATAAACAGGCTGTCGATTGCACGCTTATTTTTATTTGGCGCAAGAGACGTTTGGTTTGTAATAGCGCTACCGGTATACCTACAAAGCCAACTGCTCTGGAGTTATTGGCAAGTTGGCAGTCTGATGGCTCTTTGGGTTGTTGGTTATGGTTTGATCCAAGCATTTGCACCGAAGATCATTACAATGGGAAGATCAAATAAACTATCCACTGCGGTTGACGGACGCACATTGGTATTTTGGGGTATTTTATTAGTCACAATACCTGCCGCAATAGCAATAGCGCTGATGGTTTGTGAAAGGTCTGATCTAGTCATCCTTGTTGGACTAGTTCCCTTTGCGTTTTTATTTGCTATTAACTCTAGCGTCCATTCTTACTTGATTTTATCCTTCGCGCAACGGGACAGAGTATCCTTGGATGTTGGTTTCTATTATATGGCGAATGCCGGTGGCCGCCTGTTAGGAACGCTTCTATCTGGATTTCTGTACCAAGAATTTGGCTTGTCCAGTTGTTTGTTTGTGTCATCAGGTATGCTCATTGCAAGTACTTTGGCCGCCCACTCACTGCCAAAAATCACATCATCAACTGTTAATTAGCTAAGCCCTTAATCTTCACCTCCGGTGATATCTCTGGTAGGGTGTCGTTTTTACTTTAAAGATCTAAGAGAGTTAAAATGAGCAATGAAGATAATACCTCCATGGACCCCAACGCACTCTTTAGAGAGGAAAATTATACCGACCAAAAAATGGGTGCTATTCGAAAACTCACACCGGTTGATGCTAACGGAGATGAAGATCAAAGTAGAGATGTTTTATTTTTTGGCTCAGCACAAGTGATGACGCCCATGGGAGCAATTCCACTTAATTTTGCCCTAGAAGGCCCTACAATTGGCGCTGCAGCAACAGATTTTGCTGCCAAAGCGGCCATCGCCGTGGAAGAAGCTGCAAAGGAGCTTGAACAGATGCGCCGAGATCAAGCATCACAGATCGTCATGCCTGGGCAAGGCGGCGGAATGGGTGGACCACCCTCTGGCGGTATTATTACTTAAACCAAATTTGTCATCTAAGCAGTTATCGCAAAAGAAGCTTATCATCTATAGGCCGATGTTCAGTTGCCGCCAGAATCAATGAATGAGCGGTTAAATCTGCAACACTATAAACTAGGGTACGAATGTCGCTGTCTTGCGAGACCCTGCGTAATAAGTAATCAAAATCACCATCTCCTGACAACAACACGACGCAATCAATAGGATTCAGGCTATCAGTTATTGCATCCATCATATCAACTGCCAAGCCTACGTCCCAGTCTCCCTTGGCTGAACCATCACGTCGTTGAATAAATGGCTTTAATTTTACCGTGTAACCTATACTTAGGAGTGCTTTTTGAAAGCCTTTTTGTTGGCTATCATTAGGCTCAATAGCATAGGCATGCGCAATTTTAATTTCACCTAATAGAGACAGCTGGCGCCATAATTCTCGGTAATTAAAATGGCATCCAAACCGCTCCTTCACCGTGTAGTAAATATTCTGAACGTCAATAAATATCGCGATCTTTTGCTTGTCGTACTCATTACTTTTTGGCATCAGAACCATCCGCTACTAATTGATAATGTTGGCCTGCATGCAAGGCCACTGAAGTGCTTACTAATACACCGTCTAACCAGTGCCTTTTGATAACCTTGAGACAAGCTTTATCCTCCTCACTTAACTCTAGATAATTCCTTTGATCCTCGTTAGCAACCGCAGCGCTGATGTTATAGTCAGTTGATGTTGCTGGCAAAATCCACTTTAAATAGGCATTGGCAGTGATCTTATGGAAATTTTGCTTAATAAATGCAGGAACAAGCGCAGAATTCACCAAAATCTCTTGGTATTGAACAGGTTTATTTCTATCAAAATGTAAAAAGACGCCCTTAAAAATATATCTGTCACTAGCAATATGCATCTGCTGAGCAAGCGCATCATTGGCCTGAGAATTGTAAACATTAATTACTTTGCACTGGTAACCGTTGGACGCCTGAGCAGCTGCAATCACATCGTTGATTATCACTGAGGGCTGCATAGGCGGCTTTGCAACAAAAGACCCTAGACCCGGAGATCTTGATAATGAACCCTCATCAGCTAACTCTTTTAAGGCCCGTCGCGCGGTCATTCGACTAACTGTAAAGCGCTCAGCAAGTTGGTTTTCTGAGGGGACCAAATCTCCTATAGCCAAGATACCCGAGTTAATACGATCTTCGATGTAATGCTTTATCAATAAAAACTGCGGTTTTTTACCAATTATAGACACCATATTGACCACCCAATAAATGTATATACAATATAGCATATATATACGTTTATTGAGATACAAATAATATTTTAAAACTCGTATTTGTATACGCTATGTACAATTCAGGTGTTATATTAAATGTATATACAACTATACAATTACAAATGATAAATTACGGAATCAATTAGCTCTAACTTAGCTTTACGTGTTAATTTTTTTATCTCGGCCTCACGCTTACTGGCGCTACTGCGATTGTGGTTGTCCTCAGAATAGACAACACCTAAGGCATGACGGCCACGAAAATATTTGGCCCCCACCTTTCCTTCCTGGTGCTCTACTAAACGTCTATTTAAATCTACCGTAATGCCTGTATATAAGCTTTCATCACTGGCTTTAATAATATAAACATACCATTGCCTTTGGGCCATCACTCAGGGACCTGCTGTAGAAATCCATGGCACTGCTGGCAGCGATATCGCACACCATTTTGAACAATTTTTCGGTGCCTAAGGGCGGTTAACTGGTGGGTGGAACAATTGCACTGATAAGAGTATTTAGTATACTGCCGCACGGGAATCCCCGACAAATCGTAGTTACCGGTGACCAATGGCTCTGCTCCCATAGCACGCATTGTTTTGCGCCACTCTGCACCATGGGGCTTGACCTTTGCCAGCCCCCAAATACGATCGACAATATAGTGACAAACTTCGTGAGTGACTGTGTTGTTAAGACTGTCCTGAAAAAATTTAGCAAAAATCCAAGGATTATATCGAATACGCCTTTGTTGACCCCTCACCTGATACATGCCTGCACATTTTCCCTTTAAATCAAAGAATACGGGTACAGGCTCAAAGGATCTGCCAAAAACCGTTTGAGCTTTGGACACGCATAGATTAGTTGCGTCAACAATCTGTGCTTGTTGAGCGACACTAACAGGCGTAATAGTGACATGATTAGGCATTAATAGAGTATAAAGGCTGTGCATGCTGGTACAATAGTTTTTTGTTTGCATGCATCAGCATTATGATTGTCGATCTACACTGCCACACCAATATCTCGGACGGTGCCTTATCGCCTGACCAGCTTATTTCGCTTGCCGTTACCAAAGGAGTAGATATGTTGTCGATCACTGACCACGACACTCTAGGTGCCTATGCTGAAATTACCTCTATACCTACTGAAATGCAGTTGATATGTGGTATCGAGATTTCCAGTCAGTGGCGAGGACAAGGTATTCATATCGTTGGCCTTAATGTCGATATGGAAAACAATGACCTAAATGACACAATCTTGCAACTATCACAAATACGAATACAACGGGCTGAAAAAATTGCCTACCGGCTTGGTCGGCTAGGATTTGCCAATTGTATGGAAGGTGCCGCAGCATTGGCAACTAATCAAATTGGAAGACCGCATTTTGCTCAATATTTAGCAAACATTGGCGCTGTGAAGGATACCAGTGAGGCCTTTAAAAAATATCTTGGCGCAGGCAAGCTGGGCGATGTTAAGGAACATTGGCCAAATATCGAAATGTCTATAAAATTGATTCGACAAGCTGGAGGTATCGCAGTGCTAGCGCACCCGAGCAAATACAAAATGACACGCAGTAAATTGACCTCACTTATCAGTGACTTTAGAGATTCAAAAGGGCAGGCAATAGAAGTTGTTTCGGGTCTACAAATACCTTCTGTAACGAGGGATCTTGCGAAACTTAGCCGTCAATTCAACCTGCTAGCATCCTGCGGATCAGACTTCCATTCTCCCGAAAAGTCTTGGGCTTCACTGGGTAAAACCAGTCATCTTCCCGACATGTGCCAACCAGTTTGGTCGCAGTGGCGTTAATCCTTCGCGGGTTAATTCCGTAGATCGACATTCATGTGTATACTTCGCTCCGCCCAGTCGGCGTAATAATGAAAACCTTAACTTGAAGGATAAAGCTACGTGGATATTTTTATTTTTGCCAGCGAACAATGGCTTCTACTCAGTACATTTTTGGTCCTTTTGTACCTATTTATTTTTACTGAACGGACAAAAGGTGGAAAACCTATTTCTAGCGCTGAACTTGTGTCCGCGATGAATGCCGAGACTGCCATTCTAATTGACGTACGACCCTCAAATGAATTTCAGGCAGGTCATATCCATGGTGCGCTTGATATTCCACACACGAAAATTGCTAGCCGAATAAGTGAGCTGGAAAAATACCGTGAAAGAACCATCGTCTTAGTTGACCAAATGGGGCAACATGCAGGTTCGGCGGGAAAAATTCTTTCTAAAGATGGTTATAATGTGCGCCGCTTAAGTGGCGGCATGAACGACTGGCAACACCAAAATATGCCTGTTGTTAAGAATTAATAGATCGACATCCAGTTAGATTTCTAAGGAATTAATATGGCATCCATAACAGTCTACAGTACGCGTTTTTGTCCCTATTGTACTGCGGCAAAAAATCTCTTGTCAGCCAAAGGCGCAGAGTATAATGAAATTGCCGTTGATAGTGACCCCCAACTACGGTTGGAAATCGCCGAACGAAGCGGGCAGCGAACAGTACCACAAATTTGGATAAACGACGCTCATATTGGCGGCTATTCAGAGCTTGCAGCACTTGAGACCAGCGGCGCTTTAGATAGCTTGCTATCTCCTTAGGGTTGAATTCTACAAAACTGGTGCCATATTAATAGAGTAGAAAGACAATATACCTTAAAAGGCTTTAAACATGACTGATGAAACGACTGCTGCAGCACCATCTGCAGAACCACCAAATGCTGGGCCAGAATTTGCAGTGCAGCGCATCTATCTCAAAGATCTTTCTTTTGAGACCCCTATGGGAGCAGCTGCCTTTCAAAAGCAGTGGCAACCAAAAGTAAATCAAGATCTGAACACCAAGAGTGGCAAGGTAGCTGATGATGTCTATGAAGTAGCTTTGCGTCTAACCATAACAGTTACCGATGGTGAAGATACTATTTACTTGATTGAAGCAGAACAGGCAGGACTATTTACAATAAAGGGCCTGGAACCCCAACAACTGACCCATGTAATTAACACGACCTGCCCTAGCATGTTATTCCCCTACGCTAGAGAAGTCATTGATAATGTGCTTACTAAGGGCTCTTTCCCTGCACTAATGCTACCGCCGATCAATTTTGAGGCCTTATTTGCCTCCGCTGTAAAGCAGGCTGAAGAGAATGCAGCTGAGGAAGTAAACAAAGAGAGCACTACGCACTAGACGCAAAATAATGTAAGACTCTTAGGCCTTACCTAACCGCAGACTCTCTTGTCGGAGAGTCTGTAATCTCAGACTTCATTGTCTTCCATGCTATATTCTTGAAGCTTTCGAGTAAGCGTATTACGTCCCCAGCCCAGAAGCAATGCAGCATCCTTTTTACGCCCCCCCGTGTGAGCTAGCGCTGTTTCAATCATTGCCTTTTCGAAGTCGGGAATTGCCTGCTCTAAAATATTTTGATGACCACTTTGTAATTCTTTTTCACCCCAAGATCGTAGCAATTGCCGCCAGTCACCCTCTGTCGTGGAACTTCGTATAGCACTTTCTGCCTTTAGCTCAGGAGGTAAGTCCGAGAGTAAAACCTCTCGACCAGCCGCCATAACCGTTAACCAGCGACAAATATTTTCTAATTGCCGAACATTGCCGGGCCACGTCAAATGCAAAAAGAACACTCGAGCTTCTGGTGATAAAATTTTCGGCTCCATCTCTAACTCTTTGGCAGCGCGCTGAAAAAAATGTTCCATTAACTGTGGAATATCCTCGCGACGGTCGGCTAATCTAGGCAGATGCACACGAATCACGTTAATACGATGAAAAAGATCTTCCCGGAAACGACCATCTTTAACCAGTTCTTCCAAATTTTGATGGGTTGCCGCTATGATTCGTACATCAACCTTAATCGGTGTTTGTCCGCCCACGCGATAGAATTCTCCATCAGCCAAGACACGCAGTAATCGGGTTTGAGCCTCGCCAGGCATATCGCCAATTTCATCAAGAAACAGAGTGCCTCCATTGGCCTGTTCAAATCGACCCTCTCGCCGCTGAGATGCTCCGGTAAATGACCCTTTTTCATGTCCAAACAACTCCGACTCGATAAGATCGCGAGGAATAGCCGCCATGTTTAAAGCAATGAATTTAGCGCTTTTTCGCGGACTATGCTTGTGCAACGCTTGGGCAACAAGCTCTTTGCCTGTACCTGATTCACCATTAATTAACACGGTGATATTAGAGTTAGACAATCTCCCAATCGCTCTAAACACTTCCTGCATCGCTGGTGCTTCACCAATAATTTCCTGCTGTATAGGTACTGGGAGTGTAGGCTCCGAACTTGACCGTAATTCGAGAGAAAAAGACACTGCTCTTTGACTTACGTCAACTAACTCATCAAGATCAAACGGCTTAGGAAGATATTCAAAAGCACCTCCTTGATATGCTGCAACAGCACTATCAAGATCTGAATGCGCAGTTGTAATAATTACCGGAATAGTGGGATAGCGACTATGAAGCTCTTTTAATAAATCAAGACCATCAATACCAGGCATCCGAATATCAGACACAATAATGTCTGGTTTAGCCGACCCTAAGGCCGCCAACAAAGCATCACCGTTCTCAAAACTGCGGACCTTATTCCCATCTTTTGTTATCGCCTTCTCCATGACCCATCGAAGCGATCGATCATCCTCGGCAATCCAAATTTGTGCATTACTGTTCATAGCTATCTCTAATTGGTATATAAATAGAGAACCTGGTATTGCCAGGTTCAGAGATGCACTCAATAGTCCCCTGATGTGCATTAATAGCGGTTTGTGCAATAGTTAAGCCCAGGCCAGAACCATCACTTCGTCCACTGATCATAGGAAAGAAAATCTGCTGGGCAATGTCAGATAAAATACCGGGTCCATTATCAATAATATCGATTCGACAAACGACACGGTGGCGACGCCCAGCTATCGTAAAGCTACGCTGAATTCTTGACTTAAACGTGATCTTTGGGGCGAAAGTATTCGACTCTAAAACGGCCTGCATTGCATTGCGCGCGACATTTAAAACAGCTTGGATAAGCTGCGAGCGATCACCATTTAGCATAGGGATACTGGGATCATAGTCACGGGTAATATTTAGTGTTCCTTGAACTTCAGCCTGCAAAAGACCGGCAACATGCTCGGTAACCTCATGCACATTGAGTAACTCATACTGAGGCACCTGGTTGGGTCCCAGCAACCGATCCACAAGATTTCTTAATCGATCAACTTCAGCAGTGATAATCTGACAAAACTCTCGGGTTTCATCGCCTAAGCCACGCTCGGTGATCTCTTGTTCTAGCAATTGTGCCGCACCACGAATACCTCCTAAAGGATTTTTAATTTCATGAGCAAGACCGCG
>DNBN01000009.1:0-159 GCA_003491845.1 Porticoccaceae bacterium
ATGTCTGGGAGATCAAACGCTGTGTAAGTGCTTTCGCTGCCTTTTTTTGATCAGCGGACGCCAAGGCGCGTCGGGCAGCGCGCAGCTGCTGTCGAATATCGCCACTGTGCATACAATTTCTCAGTTTGAATTTAGGTCCCAGAATGCCGCTGCCAACGT
>DNBN01000009.1:484-18536 GCA_003491845.1 Porticoccaceae bacterium
TCAAGGTGGCGACTCTCGCAACATATCAGGCTTTCCGACGCACGGAATTGCACAACAATGTTGACAGAAAGAAGCCGGGTAATAATTATCGGCTCAGGGACTTCTTGGCTGGCAAACATTCGAGGATGACTTCATTGTACCAGAGCAAATTTAAAAAATAGTGGTAGAGTTGGCGGATCTGGGTGGTTTTTGCGACGAAAAGTAATTTTAATTGGTTAAATCGGCAAGTACTGAGTTCAATTTCGCGTCCATCGAGCGTATTAGCCCAGAAGCCTGGTTATTTTGGTCGGAAGCGTTTTCCGAACGAATAAGATCATGAGCTAAATTTAATGCTGCCATTACGGCGATTCGCTCCAGTCCGATAATATGTGATCCGCGACGGATTTGTTCCATCTTTTCATTGAGTAATTTTGCTGAATACTCTAAGCCTTCACGTTCCTCTGGAGCGCAGTTGACCTGATACTCTTTATCTAAGATGCGGATTTTAAGTGAAATACTCATCGTTACTGTTCCGCGCTTAATGATTGAAGTCGTGTAATCATAGTTTCTACTTTTTGACGCGCCAATTCATTTTTTTTCATCAGGCTGCTGCGTTCTCCTATAAGATCATTCTCGCGATCACGAAGGCTTTTATTTTCGCGCTTTAATTGTTGGCATAGTTCAATTAAGCGGTCCAGTTTTTGTTCAAAATTATCAGCGTCTGACATGATTAGCGAGTTACCGAAATAAGAAGTAGAGAATAAAGCAATAACTATAGGCATTGTGTGGGTGTTGGTCAATTATAAGATTGCATCAACTAAGATGCAGGGATAAATTAACAGTGGTAGGATGCCAATCAAAATCAGCGGGGTATTAATGTGACATTTGAGCAACTTGAAGACTTATTTTATTCAACCAATGTGAATGCAAGTCCATCGGCGTTTCATGGGTTCCTTTGCGGTCGCTTAAGCTGCGGTGCTGTTCCGATTGAAATTCTGGTCGCGGCATCTACTGATTGGCTAGGGTTGTCTGGGGAGCAGGCTGAAGCAATACAGGTGGACTTGCAAGTCTTTTATGAGACTGCCTTGAGCGATTTAGAAGATTACTCTTTTTTATTTAGTCCATTGCTACCTGATGACGAGTTCCCCTTGGGAGAGCGATTAATTGCTGTGGGAGAATGGTGCAGTAATTATTTGTCTGGTTTGGCCGAAGGTATGGAAGATAGTTTTGATGTTTCCGAAGATGGTAAAGAGGCTCTTAGTGATCTTGGTGCCATAGGCCAAATTTCGGTAGATTTTGAAACAGATGACGATGGAGAGCGAGACTATACCGAATTAGTAGAGTATGTGCGTGTTGCGGTGCAGGTGGTATTTACCGATGTCAATCCAGAATTAGACCCGGAGAAAAATCCGACTATTCATTAATTATTTAAATTCAGATGTTATTACTGTGTCTGAGGGAGCTTCAAGATGATCAGCAATAAAGAGTATGCGGCAAGACGAGCAGAGTTAATGTCACTTATGCACAGCAACAGTATCGCTGTTATATCGTCTGCGCCAGAAAAAATACGCTCAAGAGACACACATTATCCGTATAAACAGAATGTTAATTTATCTTATCTCTGTGGGTTTCCTGAGCCAGAAGCAGTGTTGGTTTTAATTCCTGGCCGCGAGCAGGGTGAGATGGTGTTGTTTTGTCGCGACAAAGACCCGTTGCGCGAGACTTGGGATGGTTATCGCGAGGGTCCTGAGGGCGCTGTACAAAACTTTGCCGCGGATGATGCTTTTCCTATTGCCGATATTGACGATATTTTACCAAATTTGATTGAAGGAAAAGACCGACTTTATTACGCGATTGGTAAAGATCCAGAATTTGATAAACACTTAATGGATTG
Source organism: Porticoccaceae bacterium (assembly GCA_003491845.1). GTDB lineage: Bacteria > Pseudomonadota > Gammaproteobacteria > Pseudomonadales > Porticoccaceae > HTCC2207. The sequence continues at coordinate 2,358 of DNBN01000009.1, forward strand.
GGTTAATCATGTGCGTAGTCAGCGAGGAAATGGCGCTCTTCCCCCTGGTGAGTTTGTCGATTTGGATTACTTTTTGAATGAAATGCGTCTGATTAAAACGTCAGAAGAACTGAAAATAATGCGTAAAGCGGGTCAAATTTCAGCCAGCGCTCATCGCCGAGCGATGAAAATTTGTCGACCAGGTGTTTTCGAGTATCAGCTTCAAGCAGAAATCGAGCATGAATTTATGGACTCTGGTGCGGTGGGAGCGGCATATAGCAGTATTGTCGGCGGTGGAAAGAATGGTTGCATATTGCACTATATTGAAAATAGAGATGCGCTTAAGGACGGCGATTTAGTGCTAATCGATGCTGGTTGTGAATATGAGAATTATGCTGCTGACATCACTCGAACGTTTCCTGTTAATGGCAAATTCAGCTCAGAGCAAGCAGCAATATACGATGTTGTATTAAAAGCGCAGACTGATGCGATTGCCATGATTGGTCCGGGCATTGAATACAACAAAACAAATGAAGCGACTATTTTAGCGATCACCCAAGGATTAGTAGATTTGGGTATTCTAAAGGGTGATGTTAGCGAGTTAATTGCCCAAGAGGCGCATCGAGAATTTTATATGCATGGTGCCGGCCATTGGTTAGGTATGGATGTTCATGATGTAGGAGATTATAAAATTGAAGGTCAGTGGCGAGTTTATGAGCCTGGCATGGTAGTCACTATTGAGCCAGGTATTTATATCGCTCCGGGCAATCCTAAAGTGGATAAAAAGTGGCATGGTATTGCGGTTAGGATTGAGGATGATATTGTGGTAACTAAAACTGGAAATGAAAATATTACAGCAACAGTGCCTAAACATAGAGAGGAAATTGAAGCGTTGATGGCAGGGTAAACACAATCCAATGGCGACCCACTCTGGTATTCAAGAGCAGTCAACTCATCCCCATTTCGATATTGTTATTGTGGGAGGCGGTATGGTGGGCATTAGTTTGTCACTGCTGCTTGCCAAACAAAAACGTTGGAATATCTTGCTGATTGAGTCAGGGCCCTTAGATGGTTTGGCGCCCTCTGCGAGTAATCGTAGCCTCAGCTTTGATGAGCGTTCAACGGCACTGTCATGGACCAGTCGCAATATTTATCAAACTATGGGGCTGTGGGATAAACTGCAGCCTTGTTGCAGTCAGATTCGACAAATCCATGTTAGTGATAGAGGTCATGGAGGTTTAACGCGTATTTGTGCAGAGGAAACTGGCGTTGATGGACTAGGTTATGTGATTGAAAATCGATTACTGGGATCTGTGTTAACTCAGAAGCTAAGAAAAGAGGCTATCTCTCTGTATGGAAATACCCAGATCGCCGCGATTCAGCCATTGCGCTCAGGGGTAGAGCTTCGGCTCAGTTCAAATAACCCCAATGTGGATAGAACACCTAGTGTTATTCATGCCGACCTTTTAGTTATTGCCGATGGGGCTAACTCGAAGACCGCAGCAAAATTGGGAATTTATAGTCAGCAGACCTCGTATCATCAAACTGCGGTTATTGCCAATGTTCAGCTTGGACAGAGACACCAAGGTATTGCTTATGAACGTTTTACTGATCAAGGCCCAATGGCGTTGTTGCCGTTGACTGATTTTCAAGGTCAATATCGGAGTTCACTGGTTTGGGTGCAGCCGGAGGCCTCAGCTACGTCTTTAGTTGAAGGCTCAGAACATGAGTTTCTAGAGCAACTGCAAAAGCGCTTTGGCTTTCGTCTGGGTCGGTTTAAGCAGGTTGGTAGTCGCATGGCATACCCACTGACCTTGACGCTGGCCAAGGAACAGATTCGCCGCAATGTGGTCTTGATGGGCAATTCAGCACATAGTTTACACCCAGTTGCTGGGCAGGGCTTTAACCTTTCTATGCGAGATGCTGCTGCTTTAGCCGCAACCCTTAGTGCGGCTCATCAGCGGCAGCGTAGTATAGGGTCAGTTGACGTATTGGATAGTTATTATCAGCAACAACTCTCCGATCAGCGCAATACTGTGATGTTGAGTAATAATTTGAGTAAATTTTTTAGCGCATCTTCTATGGTTACCACCTTAGGTAGGAATTTAGGCTTATTGGCCTTGGATGGTGCGCCACAATTACGTCAAGGCTTTGCGCAGTTTGGCATGGGTATGGCAGGGGGTAGGCATGGGTAGTTTAGCCGACTCTCAGTATGACATTATTATTGTTGGCGCAGGTATGGTAGGCGCAGCGGCGGCCTGCTTATTGTCCAAAGAAAATCAGTCCGCAGCATCGGCCCCACTAAAAATCGCTTTGATAGAAACGAAGGTTGCGAAATCGTTTGATCCAGAGCAGTTTGACCCACGTGTCGCAGCTATTACAGAGCGTTCAAGATGTATTTTAGCCAGTTGTAATAGCTGGACTGCAATCGCAGAATTAAGAGCTTGTGCTTATCAAGCTATGGAAGTTTGGGATGCTGAAAGTACTGGTAGAGTTAGCTTTGATTGTGCTGATATTCATCAACCCAATCTTGGGCACATTGTTGAAAGTGCTGTTATTATTCAGGTACTTTTACAGCAAATACGTTTGCTTGATAACGTAGATTTAATTTGTCCTGCTGAGATTGATCAATACTACCAAGATGACAGTATGATGTCGGTTCAGCTAGCTGATGGGCGACATCTTAGCTGTTCGTTATTAATTGGTGCTGATGGTGGTCATTCAAAAGTGCGCGAGTACTTTGGATTTGAGTGCAAGCAGTGGAGTTATAATCATCAGGCTATTGTAGCTACAGTAACCACCGAAAAGCCTAACCTGCGAACGGCGTGGCAGCGTTTTATGTCAACTGGTCCACTGGCATTACTACCCTTAGATCTACAGGGGGATTTACACAAAAGTTCCCTTGTTTGGTCTCAAGATGTATTGGAGGCAAAGCGGTTAATGGCTTTGGATGACCAACAGTTTTGTGCTGAATTATCTCAAGCTAGTGAGCAGTGCTTGGGCGACGTTTTGCTTGTTGATCGACGCTTTAGTTTTCCGTTAACGCAAAATCATGCAACTGACTATGTAAAGTCAAGGGTAGCTTTAGTGGGGGACGCTGCCCATACTATACATCCATTGGCAGGGCAGGGCGTAAATCTTGGTTTTGCAGATATTCACGTGCTTAGCGAAGAAATTTTTAGGGCAATAGACCGTAATTTAGATATAGGAGACGTAAGAATTCTCAAACGGTACCAGCGGCGGCGACAACCAGAAAATATCGCTGCTATGGGAATAATGGAGGGTTTTAAGCGTTTATTTGCTGCAGATCAATTACCGGTAAGGCTGTTACGCAGCTTCGGCATGACTAAATTTGATAAGATAATTCCACTTAAAAACCAAGTCATTAAGCGTGCCATGGGATTATAAGTACGTGCTATTAATGCCCTTACTCGTCTGTCTGCGCAAGACGTTCTTGACGTTTCTGCTCCTCAAAAAGTACTGCCTTGATCTCTGCAAGAACGCCGTCAACATCAGATTCTCCGTCTGTTGTGTCAATTCTTCCAGTTAAGACTGTGTCTGGCTTAAGCTCTCCATCTTCATAGAGAGCCCAAATTTCTTTAGCATATTGTGTGTCTAACAATTCAGGTGCGAATTGACCGTAATAGTGTGCCATATTGGCAACATCTCTTTGCAACATAGACTGAGCATGATTGTTAGCTGAGGCGTCTACGGCCTGTGGTAGATCAATAATTACTGGCCCATAATCATCAACCAACACGTTAAATTCAGACAGGTCACCGTGGACAATGCCGGCACATAGCATGAGTACTACGTAGTGCATCACTATGGCGTGATCTTCAATAGCCTGCTCTGCGCTCATGGATACGTCCCCTAGACGCGGTGCAACATTACCTTGATCGTCTGTTACCAGCTCCATGATTAGGACCCCATCAAAACAACCATAGGGCTTGGGAACCCTAACACCAGCATTTGCCAGTAAATATAGAGCATCTACTTCCGCATTTTGCCAGGTCTCTTCCTGCTGTTTACGGCCGTATTTTGAACCTTTTTCCATAGCTCTTGCACGGCGACTATTGCGGACTTTTCGACCTTCTTGGTACTGAGTTGCTTTTTTAAAGCTCCGCTTAAGCGCCTCTTTATAAACCTTTGCGCAGCGCACTTCTCTGCCACATCGTACAGTGTAAACCGTCGCTTCTTTGCCGCTCATTAGCTGGCCAATAACTTCGTCAATCACGCCATCATCAAGTAATGGCTGTAGTCTTTTAGGTATTTTCATAATTACTTCAGCGGGTGTTATCTAGTCATAAGCTTACTAGCTTAATGCTACTAGCTTAAAAGAGCCATCGCTGGCTAGTATATCGATGACATTAAAATAATGTTTGGCTTTCTTCTCAAGAGGAATAAATGTATTCACCACAAATAAAGCATGCCCATGAGGGGCTAAAAGTCTTTTCGTTGCCGCTAAAAATTTAGTACACATGTCACCATCTACGGCAAAGCCTTGATGAAAAGGAGGATTACACAAAATTGTATCAAACTGCTCGGTAATTGTGTCGCCCGCATCAGAGGCAATAACATTGACTTGATTAGCGCTCCCTTTGAAGTTTTTTGTCACTGCCAACAGTGCGGCGGCATTGTTATCGGTGAGCGTAAGCTCTTTAAAACTCAATTTAAGTGCACAATAACCAAGATAGCCATAGCCGCAGCCAAGATCCAGTAATCGCTCCGGAGGGTATTTAAAACGCTTTAAAAACATTGGTAACTTAGTCACTAAAAATGCACTACCACGATCAACTTTATCCCACCCAAAAATACCAGGTTTGCTACTGATATGGTTCTCAGGGACGGCCTCTAATGGGCGTATCATTTGGTAATTATTATCATTTAATAAATTCTTCGAAGCTTGATGAAAGGTTATTTTTGCCAAATAGCTAGTACCATTTTTTTTCGCCGGGCTATTGTCACCCATTAAAACGCAGGCTTTTTTCACATAACTTTTAATACCATCATTTTTGTCACCGGATAGGATTAAGGTTGCCTGGCTTTTTAATAGCTTGATACTTTGGTTAATGACATGGTGGCTACTTGCCCGTTCTTTGGAAACGCGAAAGAAGATCGCATCAAAACTGTGGCTATCAAAAATACTAAAATCTAGGTCATTAAATATGACCGTCAATCCCGATGCCTCAGCTTGTTGCGCTATATCATATCGGTTACTTATAAGCTGCAAATTAGGGTGACTTCGCAAGGCAACATCAGCCCAATTAACTAACGCCCAGTTTTCATCAGCAACAATTAATTTTTTTCCTTGTACTGCGCAGAGTTGCTCAAGTAACTGGGCGACATTTATATCGATCATGTTTTTTTGTCCGTTACATATCAAACTGGTATGTTGCTTACTACCCTATGCAGGCCACTTCGGCTTCAGATAAGGCGCGATAATCTCCCTCAGCAAGATCTTCATCAAGAGTAATATCACCGACCCTAAATCGATGAAGTTTGACCACATGGTTACCCAATGCAACAAACATTCGTTTAACTTGGTGATACTTCCCTTCGCCTATGGCTAGGGTTAAGCAATGGCTGTCTATTTGTGTCATTGTTGCAGGCATACACCGGTGTTTTTCTCCATCCAGTTGGACGCCTAAAGAGAGTTGTTCAGGGTAATTATCCTCTATAGGATTGGCGAGGGTCACAGCATAGACTTTAATACACTTTGAGCGTGGTGATGTCAGTCGATGATTCCAGTTACCATCATCAGTAATTAGTAGAAGCCCAGTGGTATCTATGTCAAGTCGACCGGCAATTTGCAACTCATCGCTGCGATGCTCATAAACAAGGCTTAGGGCTGTAGGATTATGCTGATCTTTACTCACTGACACAACACCAGCAGGCTTATTGAGCATAAAATATCTATGTTTGTAGGCACTGATGACTGATCCATCTAAGCTAACTTTTTGCTCTAAAGTCACCTTAATGGCTGGATTGGTCGCGACTTGGTCATCGATTTCGACGGCTCCGGTCTTAATGATACGTTTAACCTCAGAGCGAGAAATATCAGTCGCATTGCTAATGTATTTATCTAGGCGTACCACTAATCAATACTCTTAAGTAACTGAGCCGCTTCTTTTGCAAAATAAGTAAGAATCCCGTCAGCACCCGCTCGTTTAAAGGCCATTAAAGACTCCATAATAACCTGTTCACGACGCAGCCATTCGTTGTCAAAAGCTGCACAATGCATGGCATATTCACCACTCACCTGATAAACAAATGTCGGTGCTTTTAATTCGTCTTTTACCCTACGAAGAACATCCAAATAGGGCATCCCAGGCTTAATCATAATAATATCAGCGCCTTCATCAAGGTCCAAAGCACACTCATACAACGCTTCGTCGGCATTAGCTGGATCCATTTGATAGGTCTTTTTGTTGCCGCCTTGGATGTTGTCAGCTGAGCCCACTGCGTCTCGGAATGGTCCGTAGTAGTTTGAAGCATATTTTGCTGAGTAGGCTAAAATTTGGGTGTTCACAAAACCATGGTCTTCAAGAGCCTCTCGAATTGCACAGATACGTCCATCCATCATATCCGATGGCGCCACAATATCGGCGCCAGCCAGTGCATGAGAGAGCGCCTGTTTTACTAATACTTCATTGGTCACATCATTTAGAACATAGCTGGTTTCTTCGTCTACAATACCGTCTTGTCCATGATCGGTAAAAGGGTCTAATGCTATATCGGTAATAACGCCAAGTTCTGGCACCGCATCTTTTAAGGCCCGAATAGCGCGCTGAGCTAGGCCTTCGGGATTATAGGCTTCTTCGGCTAAAGGTGACTTTAAATTTTGGTTGACCACTGGAAACAAGGCAACCGCTGGAATGCCAAGAGCAGCTATCTGCTGTGCTTCCAATACCAACATATCAATAGATAGGCGGTTAACCCCCGGCATTGACTCAATCGGTTCTGATTGCAGTATTCCCTCGATCACAAATATCGGCAATATAAGGTCATTAACGGACAGGTTATTCTCTCGAATTAATCGTCGAGAAAAGTCTGTTGCGCGAGCGCGGCGCATACGAGTGAAAGGGTATGGCCCCCGATTATTTTTAAAGCTCATGCATACTCCAGTAGAGTAAAAATAGTCAACGTCAATTGCAAACAACCTCCATGATACGCAAAAAACCAGCCCGCTACATGAGTTTTAGCATCTTTCATAATTAGAGTCGCGCAAAAACTCTTGCTGCTGCATCTAGAGTATCTTGAATATCTTGATCTGAATGTGCGGCTGACATAAAACCTGCTTCATAAGAGGCTGGTGCAAGATAAATACCCTCATTTAGCATCCCATGAAAGAATTTGGCAAAACGATCGGTATCACATTCCATTACTTGGCTAAAATTAATGATTTTTTCTTCCTCTGAAAAAAACACTCCCCACATAGTTCCGACATGATTACTTGTAAGCGGTATGCCGGCTATTTTTGCTCTAGCCACCAAACCCTCGACCAAGTCGGTCGTACGTGCGATGACTGGCTCAAGAAACCCCGGCGCAGAAATTAAATTTAAAGTAGCTAAACCAGAGGCCATAGCAACTGGATTTCCGGACAGAGTTCCGGCCTGATAAACAGGCCCTAAAGGTGCTATATACTCCATAATAGCGCGCTTGCCGCCAAATGCACCTACAGGCATACCACCGCCGATTACTTTCCCAAGACAGATGAGATCTGCTTCTATGCCATAGTGGCCAATAGCACCCTGTTGGCTTATACGAAACCCTGTCATAACTTCGTCAATGATCAGAACCGCACCGCTATTGTCACAACAATCTCGTAGTGCCTCTAAGAAGCCTGGAATAGGTGGCACACAGTTCATATTACCAACGACAGGTTCAACGATAATACAGGCAACTTGGTCCCCGATTTGAGAAAAAGCTTCTTTGACCTGATCAATGTCGTTGTAGGACAGTGTTACTGTATGTTCGGCCAAACCCGTAGGAAGCCCAGGAGAGCTTGGCACTCCTAATGTTAGTGCTCCTGAGCCTGCTTTAACCAATAGCGAGTCAGAATGTCCATGGTAACACCCTTCGAATTTTATAATTTTATCCCGCCCAGTGTATCCGCGAGCGAGGCGTATAGCACTCATGGTTGCCTCGGTTCCAGAGTTAACCATCCTGATCATGTCCATCCCTGGTACGATAGAGCAAATTTTGTCTGCCAGTTGAATTTCAAGTTCGGTGGGGGTACCAAACGTCATCGCTTTGTCTAGTTGATGTCTAATGGCCTCGAGAACCTCTGGGTGACCATGACCCAAAAGCATAGGCCCCCAAGAAAGCACATAATCTATATAACGGTTATTATCCGCATCAAACATATAAGCACCCTTGGCACGATCAAAAAAGATCGGTGTCCCACCCACAGCGCGGAAGGCTCGTACTGGCGAATTAACGCCACCGGGAATAGATTGTTGGGCTGCGTTAAAAAGGTCTTTTGAACGCGAAATAGAGACTGTTTTGGGCATTATAAATTCCTAGTAGTAAAAGTAACTATATAGTTTTCTTAGGTATCCCTGATTACGACGTGAGCAATTATTTGGCCTTATCAGAACGGTTTAACAATGGCTAAAATAACAATCCCTACCAAAAAAATGACCGGAACTTCGTTGAATACACGAAAGTAGATATGGGTTTTAACATTGCGATCCTCAGCCAATTTTTTCATATGGCTTAGGCACACATGATGGTAACCAATGAGCAGTACAATAAACACTAATTTTACTTGAAACCATGTCGCAGAAAAGTATGCTGCAGGTGCCATGGATACTAGCCAAAAACCAAATACCAAAGTGGCGATCATAGATGGATTGGCGATGCCACGATATAGCTTTCGCTCCATAATTTTAAATCTTTCAATGCTAACGGTATCATCGGACATGACATGGTAGACAAATAAGCGTGGTAGATAAAAAAGCGCAGCAAACCAGCATATTATTGCTATAAGGTGAAAGGCTAATACCCATTCGTACATTTTTTATTACCCCTAAAGAACATTTTCTGCCACCGCTTACGGTAAGTACATAGGTTGATGGCTAAGTTTACGGTATTATAAGCGGCTTGAGGCGTTCTGGATATTGAAAAGCGAGGACAAGGTGATCAAAGTTGGGATTGTTGGTGGGACTGGGTACACAGGTGCAGAGCTAATGCGCTTGCTAGCAGGGCATCCAGATGCAGAATTAATAATAGTAACTTCTCGTAGCGAGCAGGGTGCACGAGTATCTGATAATTACCCGCATCTGCGAGGAATTGTTGATTTGGCGTTTACATCACCAGATCTGGAGGCCTTGAGACACTGCGATGTAGTATTTTTTGCAACCCCTCATGGTGTCGCTCAGGCCACAGTACCTGCGGTCTTGCAGTCGGGAGTCAAGGTAATTGATTTATCAGCAGACTTCCGAATTAGGGACGCACTGGTATGGGAGCAATGGTACGGACAGATACATCAAGCTAGAGAATTATTGGATCAGGCTGTATACGGATTGCCGGAATTAAATCGAGAAGATATCAAATCAGCTGATTTAGTAGCCTGCGCAGGGTGCTATCCCACCAGTGTGCAGTTAGGATTGCTACCCCTTTTAGTAAATGACTGCATTGATGTAACTGATGTGATTGCAAATTCGGCATCTGGTGTAAGTGGTGCAGGGCGCCAGGCCAATGTTGCCAATCTACTATCTGAGGTTAGTGATAGCTTTAAAGCCTATGGCGCTTCTGGCCATCGCCATCAGCCGGAAATTGAACAGGGTTTGAAAAATATTGCCGGCAAATCGGTCGCTATAACGTTCGTCCCACATCTGTTACCGATAAATCGAGGTATACACACTACTATTTACGCTAATTTAGTAGATATGAGCATAGATGTGCAGGCATTATTTGAGGATTATTTTAGGGAAGAGCCTTTTGTTGATGTGTTGCCGGCCGGGCATCATCCGCAGACTCGATCAGTTAGAGGATCAAATTATTGTCAAATTGCTGTTCATCGCCCAAATCAAGGTCGCAAAATTATTATTTTAGTGGTGGAGGATAATCTCACCAAGGGTGCATCTGGCCAAGCCATTCAGTGTATGAATTTAATGTTTAATATAGATGAAACCACGGGCCTGTTATCGCCCGGGATGATGCCGTGAAAAAAGAACGGCGTTCTATTGTTGTTCCCCATCGTGCAGGCTATAAATACCAATTACTCGCTGTCATGCTGACGATAGCGGTGAGTAGTCTTTGGTTCGGTAAGCAGTGGGGTCAAGACAATTTGGCTCACGTAACAACGAATCATCAGCAGCTTGTAGATAAGGCTAATAAATTGCAGGCTACTCTTGAACGTACTGCATCTGAGCTTGAAATGGTGCGGTTAAATAAGCAGGTAGATTTAGCTGCTATAGAAAATACAAGACAAGAAATGATTCAGTTACAGAAGCAGATTTCTGAACAAGAGCAGCAGCTAGGTTTATACAAAGAGTTATTGGGCAATGAAGATCATTCTATGGGGCTTTCAATAACCAAATTTGATATCACTAATATTGAACAGAATCGTTACAGCTATCGCTGGGTGGCTAACCAAAAAGCCGCGCAATTGAAAACAATCACTGTGCTAGCAGAAATATTTGTTATTGGAACAGTCAATGGCGAGGAGGTGACCTATATGTTATCTGACTTAGATGAAGAGATCAAAGTGATGCCGATGAGTTTGTCATTGAAATATTTTTCGATAAATCAAGGTATTTTAAGTATACCTAAGGGATTTATTCCTGCTAAAGTCAGGATTACGTTGCGTTATTCATGGAAAAAAACTGCAAATTTTGATGATATTTTCCCCTGGGCAGAAAAGGACTAGAGTATGTTTTCTAAAAATGCTTCACAAGATTCGATTAAAACACAGGGTGAACCTACAACCCTGATAGCCGAGGGATCCAAAATTACCGGAGATCTTATTTTCAATGGTAACTTAGAAATACAAGGTTCTATTGTAGGTAAGATTATCTCGGACGATGATAACTCGCAAGTAAGAGTGCTTCATGGGGGATCTGTTTTGGGCTCTGTTTCAGCACCTAATGTTATTATTAATGGCCATATAAAGGGCGATATTTTTGCTTTAAAGCATGCTCGCTTGGCCTCACAGGCAGTGGTAGAAGGTAATTTATATTACAATACTCTAGAGATAGAGCGCGGCGCCCATGTTGCCGGTAATTTAGTACATGAATTGCCGGCAACTAATGTTAGTGTATTAGCTCAAGATGATATTAGTAAAAATAGTAAGGCTTGATAGATAATCGATAAATAGCCAATATTGGCTTAACTCGTTACACTAGACACCTTTGAAGAAAAGTAATCAATCCTCTTAACCAATGGTTGTGGAGCCTCAATGTCAGTAATTCAAACATACATTCCCTCGGCACTGGAAGTTACAGACAGTGCTATTGCAAAGGTTCAGAGTCTTAAGTCTGAGGAAGATAATGAGAACTTAAAGCTCAGAGTCTATGTCACTGGGGGTGGATGCTCGGGCTTCCAGTATGGTTTTTCATTCGAGGATACCATGGCTGAAGATGACACGCCTGTGATTCGTGATGGGGTTACTGTGGTCATAGATTCGCTGAGTTTTCAGTATTTGGCAGGATCCACCGTAGATTACGAGGTTGGACTAATGGGGTCTCGGTTTGTGATTACCAACCCTAATGCGTCCACTACCTGTGGTTGTGGGGCGTCTTTCTCAATTTAATTTATTCAAGATTTTCTCAGAAATGATAAAGCGCACCCAGAACAGTGGCTCTAGAAGCGCCGGTCACGCTGGGGATATTGGCGGGTTTTAACTCTATTCTGCGCTTTGCCAGCCATGCAAATGCACAAGCCTCAACCCATTTGGGGTCAATTCCCAACGCAATGGTTGATGACACCTTAGGCTGTCCACACAACGTTATATTTTTCTTTAATGCTGTTATTAAAGAAGTGTTAAAGGCGCCGCCACCGCATACCAAAATATCATCTACTGGTTCGCCGGTACGCGCTATGGCTTCACTTATTGTTTCTGCACTAAAAGCGATTAGACTGGCCTGTATGTCTTTGGCGAGTAAAGTATGGCCAGTAAGCTGCTGTTCTAGCCAAGATGCATTAAAGGTTTCGCGACCAGTGCTCTTGGGAGGTTTAAGCTTAAAAAAAGGATGTAATTTCAGTTTATCAACCAAAGGTCTACTAAGGTTTCCAGTATCGCCCCAGGCGCCTTTATCATCGAAAGGTTGCCCTGTATTTTTTAAGCACCAACTATCTAGCAGTAGGTTGCCCGGTCCGGTATCAAAGCCACTACAGTTGTTGTTCTTGAGTATGGTTATATTTGCAATTCCACCAATATTTAGAATAATTCGATGTTTACTAGGTTCAGCAAAATAGTGATGATGAAAGGCCGGTACTAATGGCGCACCCTGGCCACCAAGTGCCATGTCAGCACGCCTAAAGTCGGCGACAACAGCGCATTTTGTTTTGATGGCGATAATATTAGGGTCGCCAATTTGTAATGTGAAACCATGAGATGTACCAGGCGGCTGGTGCCTTATGGTTTGTCCATGAGAACCTATAGCAATAATTTGCTCGGTGTTTATATTAGTTTTTTCCATTAACGCCAGAGTCGCGGCAGAAAATAGGTCGCCTAAGGCTCTATCTGTATGCCCATAAAGGTCTACATTGTCCAAGCCAGGCTGACATAGTGCCAAGATGTCCTGTTTCAGTCTGTCGGGAATGGGGTGAGAATGGTTGCCAAGCATTTGGATGTGACCATTCTGAAAATCAATAGCTACAGCATCAACGCTATCCATACTAGTGCCTGACATCAGTCCAATATATATATTTGGCTTTGCCATGACTTAATGTCCCTCAGGGGGGGGCGTGATCTGATCATCTAGATAAGCCAGTCGGGTCTTTTCCTGATACTCCGCCAGTTGCGCTAACACAGGTTTTACGGCCTCATCAAATGCGACCTTTTCTTTTTTTGGAATTGGCCTTGCTTGAGGTAATTTAACCGTACGAGGATTGCGATGTACACCATTGACTAAGAATTCATAGTGCAAATGAGGTCCAGTGGCATAGCCTGTTGAGCCAACTGTACCAATTTGCTGGCGCTGTTTAACTATTTGGCCTTTGCGCACTGTCTTTTTATTCAAATGCAAATACTTGGTCACATAGGTTTGGCCGTGCTGAATGAAAACATAGTTTCCATTGGCTCTGCTATATCCGGCATTCAATACTTTGCCTGCACCGGCCGAATAAACCGGCGTGCCTCTTGGCGCTGCGTAATCTACCCCTCGGTGGGCTTTGATTTTCTTATGGATTGGATGTTTACGTTTGAGATTAAATCCTGAACTAATACGAAAAATATCAAGCGGTGTGCGTAAAAATGCTTTGCGCATGTTCAGGCCTTCGGGACTGAAGTAATTGCTAATTCCTTGTTGATCTGTGTACCGGACAGCTTTGAATGTTTTTTTTCGATTAGTAAATGATGCGGCTAAAATACTTCCGACAGACAATTTTTCCCCGTCTATAAATCTCTCTTCATAGGTCAGCGCAAATGAATCGCCTGGTCTTATGTCAAAGACAAAATCAATATCCCAGCCGAAAATATTTGCCATCTCCATAATGAGTTTGTCAGGTAGGTTTGCCTCTTTTGCCGACAAATAAAGAGAATCCTGTATTACGCCCTCTCGATAACTGACAAGAACGTCAGGCTCACGAATCTGTACTTCCGCGGTATAATAATGTCTTTGACGGACAAAGATGTGAGTCTCTAATGGTGACTTAACATACTCTATCTTGGTCAGCTTATTCTTTGAGTTTGTGCCAAAACGGAAGAGTTCACCAGGGAATAGATTTTTAAGAGATTTGCCGCCAACAGATGAGGATAGTTGGTGTACATCCTTTGCCGTTAGATTGGCACGCATAAAAACAGTAGAGAGATTATCACCTTCAGAGACCTCTTCCGTATGCCACCTTAGTTCAGCGCTATATCCTTCGTTGTCAATTTTATCAGCGGTTAAGTTGATAGGGATTACTTCAGTGATTTGGTTGACTGAGGTAGGTACATTTTTTGGCCACACTAAAAGTAAAAAAAGAAAGATTACAATCCCAAAAGCGACCATAGAATTCTTCTTCGGAAATTCTTGAGACAGTTTTTTTGCTAGAGGCAACAGTTTATTTGCTATTAGCAGCATCATGGCAGCAATTTTTTGAATGAGATTTCTCACTTTTAAAGACAACAAATTAATAACGTTAGAGATTTTAGCTTTTTTGACGAAGAAGATACAGTGGTCGCGTGAGGGGGTCTCACTAAAAATCTTTAGTATCACTATCAGAGCTGAAGCGCTAACCTAATTTTTGTAATGCTAATGTCTTGTATTTGGCCCATCAATCTGTAGAGTTAGCGGTCATTTATTAATTGTACAAAAAAGGTCCTCATGAAATTAAGCGGTGAACAATTCCTAACAGATTTGAAGCAAAGAGGCCTTGTGGCTCAATACTCAGGCGATCAAAATTTGATCGCTCATCTTGATGAGTGCCGAACCCTGTACTGTGGGTTTGACCCCACTGCAGATAGTCTGCATATTGGCAGTCTGGTGCCTCTTTTAGTCTTGAAACGATTTCAGGAGGCGGGACACAGACCTATTGTATTAGTTGGAGGTTCCACTGGACTTATTGGTGATCCAAGCTTTAAAGCTGAAGAGCGAAAATTAAATAGCCCTGATGTCGTTGCAGACTGGGTAGCTAAGATCAAGTATCAAACCGAGCGGTTTGTTGATTTTAATGCAGGGTCTCCCAACAGCGCTCTTGCTGTCAATAATTTAGATTGGACCGCGGGGATGGATGTTTTGGATTTTCTGCGAGATGTCGGTAAACATTTTTCTATCAACACAATGATTCAAAAAGAGTCGGTTAAGCAGCGTTTAGACCGCGAAGGTGCCGGCATATCTTTTACAGAGTTCTCCTATTCATTGTTGCAAGGGCTGGATTATGCAGAGCTCAATCGGCGTTATGATTGCACTTTGCAGATTGGTGGCAGTGATCAGTGGGGCAATATTGTCAGTGGCATTGACCTTAGTCGTCGACAGAATAAGTCTCAATGTTTTGCATTAACTGTTCCTTTAGTTACAAAAGCTGATGGCTCTAAATTTGGTAAAACTGAATCAGGCACCATATGGCTTGATGCGACGAAAACATCTCCTTATAGTTTTTATCAGTTCTGGTTAAATGTGGCCGATGCAGACGTGTACAAATTTTTACGTTATTTTACCTTTTTAACCATTGATGAAATTCAGGCGATCGAAGAGGCTGATGCAATAACTCGGGGGCGTCCACAAGCTCAACGTATTTTAGCCGAACAAGTAACTACGTTAATACACGGCGAAGATGGATATGCTGCGGCTATGCGTATTACTTCGGCACTATTTAGTGGTGATACTAATGAGCTTTCAGAAACTGATTTTATGCAACTATCGATGGATGGCCTGCCGTCCTCGATACTGTCAGATGAGGATTTGCACGATAAGCCGTTGACTAATATCCTTTCTGACTGTGGTATGACAAAAGCAGGACGAGAAGTGAAGGATGCTTTGGCTCGACATTCGGTACTCATTAATGGCGCTGCTAAAGGGCCCGAAGATAATATGTTGACAGAGGATAATTTTGCTCGACAAAATGCCTTGCATGGTCGTTTCTTCTTGGTTCGGTTAGGCAAGAAAAAATACCATCTTTTCGAGCGTGTTTAGTCGCTTTACAGTGCCACAAAAAATAAACTTAAATACTTGTTGACAGTTTTCCGTCTGCCTGTAGAATGCGCGCTCCCAACAGGGTGAGCCGGCAAACATTTGCGGCAACAAGTAGAAAGTAAAATTGTTATTAATAATTTGAAATTTACTGTTGACAAGTCCAGACTTGTCGCTAGAATGCGCGCTCCCAACAGCAATGTTGAGAAGCAAATAAAGCGTCAAGTAAAGAGAGTGAAATTATTTTAAAATAAATCACTTTTGACTGTTGACAAAGGGGCTGCTATCTATAGAATACGCGTCCCGCTCATCGAAGCGAATGTTCTTTAAAAATATAATCAAGCAATGCGTGTGGGCACTTGCTAATTGATATTGGATTATTAAATATCATAAGTAAGTACTCATCGATTCATTT
>DNBN01000018.1:0-2175 GCA_003491845.1 Porticoccaceae bacterium
CTTGATGGAGACAATATACGTTTGGGAATTAATAAAAACCTGGGGTTTTCAGCAGATGATCGGACTGAGAATATTCGTCGAATAGGCGAAATATCCAAGCTCTTTTGTGACGTGGGAATACTGACCTTAGCAAGTTTTATCAGTCCCTACCGAGATGATAGAGATCATGTTCGGAAGCTGCACCAAGCAAGTGGCTTTTCTTTTGTTGAAATTTTTGTTGACTGTGAATTGTCCTCTGCAGAAGAACGAGACCCGAAAGGACTCTATAAGAAAGCCAGAGCCGGTGAAATCAAAAACTTCACTGGGATTGACGATCCTTATGAGACACCTAATAATCCTGAGATTCATTTGCGGTCCGATGTGTTAAGCTTAGATCAAGAGGTGGATTTTATAATGACGTTCTTGCAGGATAATAAATTTCTTATGTAGCAATACTCTACGACAGAGTGCTCAGATACCCAATAGATATTAAATAACATTCTGGAGAATACCACTTGATTAAGCCCCATGGATCAAAGGTCCTCAACGCCTTGTTCGTCGATGATGATCAGCGTCGGCAAATACTTATTACTGAGGCGCAATCATTGCCGGCGTTACTTATTAATTCAGCGGCAGCAGCCAATATGGTGATGTTGGGAGGTGGCTACTTTAACCCATTAATGGGCTTCATGGGATTGGGTGATGCCCTGAGTGTTTGTCGCGATTTACATACCTTAGATGGCATTTTTTGGCCAGTGCCCATTATTAATATGGTTTCGGTGAAACCATCCTTTTCGGCCGGTCAAAGAGTTGCATTGTTAGATCCCAATGTTGCGGGCAATCCTGTCATGGGAATTCTGAATGTGGCTGGGATAGATTTAGTTACAGATGATCAGTTGGATGAAATGACTCAAGCCATTTTCGGTACTACTGATTCACAACATCCAGGAGTAGCAACCTTTACAGCCCAGGGAAATGTGCTGATTTCCGGTGATGTTGAAGTATTAGGTCTGAGCTATTTTCAAACGGAGTTTGTTGAAACTTTTCGTACTGCAGTCCAAATTAGAGAGGAAATTAGCTCGCGAGGATGGCAAAAAATAGTCGCTTTTCAAACGCGTAATCCGATGCATAGAGCTCATGAAGAGCTTTGTCGAATGGCAATGGAGCGTCTGCAAGCAGACGGCGTTGTAGTGCATATGTTGTTAGGTAAACTCAAAGAGGGTGATATCCCTGCATCCGTTCGCGATGACTGCATTCGCACAATGGTAAACCATTATTTTCCTACGAATTCGGTAATGGTTAGCGGTTATGGATTTGATATGTTGTATGCAGGTCCCCGTGAAGCGATGCTACATGCTATTTTTCGACAAAATATGGGAGCAACTCACCTTATTGTAGGACGTGACCATGCCGGTGTCGGTAGTTATTATGGTGCGTTTGAAGCCCAAGAAGTATTTGATTCATTAGTTCCTGACAATGCCCTTGAAATACAGATATTCGCTGCAGACCATACAGCCTATTCTAAAAAACTTAATCAGGTAGTGATGATGAATGAAGTCACTGACCATACTAGCGAAGATTTTGTGCTAGTCTCAGGCACAAAGCTCAGGGATATGCTAGCTCAAGGAATAGCACCGCCAGAGGAGTTTTCTCGTCCTGAAGTCGCTAAGGTGCTAATGAACCATTATAAGATTAAGGATAGCTAACCACTATGGCTGATTATGATGTATTTAATGGCGATGCAGATGGTATTTGTGCGCTTGTCCAGTTACGTCAGGCGGAGCCTCGTGACACTACGTTGGTAACCGGAGTAAAGCGCAATATTCAACTACTTAAGCAGGTCACTCCTAATGGAGGGGATCGAGTTACCGTTTTGGATATTTCAATGGCCAAAAATAACCTAGATTTGGTTAGGATTTTAGATTCGGGGGCCACAGTGTTTTATGTAGACCATCATTCGTCTGGTCCAGTACCTGCGTCCTCATCACTCATATCGCTAATTAACGAATCAGCTAATGTATCTACCAGTGTGTTGGTAAATCAGTATTTACGCGGTTCTAAATTACTCTGGGCAACTGTTGGAACCTTTGGCGATAATCTTAAGCAGGTTGCCAATGGTATGCTTAAAAATACTGATATTTCTCGTGAGCAAAGAGACCTTCTAGAGAAGCTTGGTATTTATATGAATTACAATGG
>DNBN01000018.1:2428-2713 GCA_003491845.1 Porticoccaceae bacterium
GGTATTTATATGAATTACAATGGTTATGGAGCCGATATCGAAGATCTTCACTTTGCACCTGCAGATCTCTACTGCGCAGTGATCCCATACTCAAGCCCACTTGAGTTTATCGACGTTGAGCGCCATCAATTTGATAAACTTGAAAGTGGCTATCATCAGGATTTAAATGCTGCCAATCAGGTTAAACCCTACATACAGAAGAGTGCTACCTCAGCGTATATATTGCCTGACCAGCCATGGGCGCGACGGGTGAGTGGAGCGTTTAGTAACAATCTGACTAACAAG
>DNBN01000018.1:2965-3735 GCA_003491845.1 Porticoccaceae bacterium
TAACAATCTGACTAACAAGCACCCACAGAAGGCGCATGCAGTACTCACTCAAAAGAGCTGTGGAAATTATTTAGTCAGTGTGAGAGCACCCTTATCAAATAAAACTGGCGCAAGTAGACTGTGTAGTAGTTTTGCTACTGGCGGTGGCAGAGAAGCGGCAGCTGGTATTAATAATTTACCGTCTGGTCAGCTGGATGAGTTTATGGCTAAATTTCAACACGCTTATAAATGAAACTCAATCTAGCCCTCACAATACTAGCAATGGGAGATGTTTATGACAAAAGATAGGCCTTTTTCAGTACTTGGTGTTCAGCAAATAGCCATTGGATCGAATGACAAAAACAGCCTGCGTGGTTTCTGGATAGATCTGTTAGGTTTAGAATTTCAAAAGACGTTTATTAGCGAGTCAGAGAATGTAGATGAGGATATATGCGCTATTGGGGTCGGTCATTTGGCCGTAGAGGTTGATCTAATGCAACCGATTGACGCAACTAGAAGTCCTAAGGTCAATAACCCTGCGCTTAATCACATTGGGCTTTGGGTAGATGATTTAGCTGCGGCAGTTGCATGGCTTACGTCTAAAGGTCTTCGCTTTACGCCAGGAGGAATTCGTCAAGGCGCTGCAGGTCATGATGTATGCTTTGTGCATCCAAAAGCCAATGACGAGTTTCCGCTCAGTGCCGAGGGTGTTCTGGTCGAGTTAGTTCAGGCGCCTAAAAGGGTAATTGCAGCCTATGGAGTCATTGCTCAGGGTTAATGTGTCGTTATGT
>DNBN01000018.1:4051-4609 GCA_003491845.1 Porticoccaceae bacterium
CCATTCAAGGGCCTTCCAAGAATCCAATTACAAGTTGCTACCCAGGTCCTAGGTACGCGACGAACTAAAGATACCACTATGAAATTCAATGAACTTGGCCTTTCAGCGCCTCTCTTAAAAGCTATTGCTAATCAGGGCTATGACACTCCCTCACCGATTCAAGCCAAAGCAATACCTGCGGTCCTAGAAGGACGTGATGTGATGGCCGCCGCCCAAACGGGTACTGGAAAAACCGCTGGGTTCACCCTGCCTATCTTGCAACGCCTGTCGGTGGGCTCCAGAGCACAACCCAATCAAGCTCGATCACTGATTTTAACACCAACCCGAGAACTTGCCGCGCAGGTCGGCGAAAGTGTTCGAGACTACGGTAAACACACGTCTCTTTCCTCAGCGGTGGTTTTTGGTGGCGTCAAAATTAACCCTCAAATGATGAAATTAAGACGTGGTGTTGATGTGCTTATCGCTACTCCTGGTCGCCTAATGGATTTATATAGCCAAAATGCGGTTAAGTTTGAACATCTAGAGGTGTTAGTACTTGATGAAGCTGATCGTATGTTG
>DNBN01000169.1:0-190 GCA_003491845.1 Porticoccaceae bacterium
CCAGTTGTATCAATTTTTACCGACAAACCTGCAGCCATTGCCTCGGCGCGATCTTCCTTGGCAATTTTGGCGACGAACGGACGCCAGTTGGAGTTTTTATGCATTTGCCCGTCTATTAACTTAAATCTATCTGTAACAGCGCTAGCCACCCAAGCTCTATGCGGTGAGTGAACAAAATCAAAATAAGCCT
>DNBN01000169.1:441-942 GCA_003491845.1 Porticoccaceae bacterium
TGAACAAAATCAAAATAAGCCTCAAGATCTGGTCTTTTTAGTTGAATGACACTTTTGCCGGCGATGGTCCATGCCCAAAGTAATAAACGCTCAACTTCGTTTCGGTAACCTCTATATGTTGCTTCTGACTTTCGACTGTAACTCTTTAAAAAAGCTTGGGTATGCAGCACATCATCATCCACATCAGGAATATTAGCCCGTAATTGCTCTATAAATATCGCACAGTCAGGGTAATCATCAAACATTTTCATGCCTGCTGGCAATCGCACAAATCGCTTGTGTGCATCAAACAGAGGAGTGGCCGAGAAAATAATAGCCATAGAGCGTTGACCCCATAGAGTTAGACATATTTTTATGTTGTAGCATAACTATAACAACCCTACCTCACTATGTCCACTAATTAAGATTATCGGACTTAGTGAGGTACAACCTCGGCGCTATTAGTTGGTGCCTGGACGCCCCGCTAAACCATGCAATATTCGCCCATTAAACCATGCAATT
>DNBN01000169.1:1234-2308 GCA_003491845.1 Porticoccaceae bacterium
TAAACCATGCAATTGGGCGTCCGATGCTTAAGGTCACCCTCGGCTGATTGAACAAGAATTGATGTATTATCAACGAACTGAGTCAAATAATGTCGCGTGGCTCAGATACAACTGCCTTCAATGAACTCGGGGTTATACCCGCACCCGGCCCAACGAGAAATGGGTTCAAGACATGACCTATATCTGGACTGGGCGTGGCTGGTTATATCTTGCCATCGTACTAGACCTCTACTCGCGTAAAGTCATTGGATGGTCGATGTCTGAGCGGATAAAAGCAGACTTAGTCTGTGATGCACTGCAGATGGCAATCTGGAGTCGAGGGAGCCCGCGCGGTGTCACGGTGCACTCTGACTGAGGTAGTCAATATTGTTCTGATGCCTATCGACAATTACTGAAACAGTATCAACTGAAAGGCAGCATGAGTGGTGTAGGAAACTGCTATGACAACGCGGTTGCGAAAAGCTTCTTCCGCAGCTTGAAGATCGAAGAAGTACACGGCAGTGAATATGAAACACGTGAGATTGCCAAACAAGCCGTGTTCGAATACATCGAAATTTACTACAATCAACAACGACGACATAGTGCTAACGGACTCATCAGCCCGCAAGCCTATGAGGCTATGAAAAAAGTGGCTTAATTGAGTGTCCGATATTACTGGGCAGGATCAACCTTCACCGGCAGCGACGATTAGCGGTTTACCTTTAGCAAAGAGATAGTCGCCTTCAATACCCAGCGTCTCAACCAACAAGGTGGCATCAAAGCTTTCGGCGGTTTGTATATGTAACTCACCCCAATAAAGGTTCATATTAGGGTTAGGTTCCGCCTGGTAAATGGCATCTTGTGGTGCAGGCAAGGTAAACTTACTGTCATCCTGCAGCACATAATCATCTGCCACGGTAAAAGGTCCATACCTGCCAGTCAGTTTGTTATTTCAAACATTTTTAAGTTCAAACGTTCTATTTCTAATAATGAGCTTATTGATTTGGGCTTACCGTTACTGACTTAATATAAAAGTATCAGTCCGCGTTCGATACACCACATGGCCGACAGTCCGCCCAAGGCATAAACCGGCAC
>DNBN01000169.1:2651-12922 GCA_003491845.1 Porticoccaceae bacterium
AATAAACGCGATCTGCCCTACTTCGATTCCGACATTAAAAAACAGCAAGGCCATTGGCACATTGCTCTGCGGCAGACCGATCTCTGCCAGTGCACCCGCAAACCCCATACCGTGCAGCAACCCAAAACCACCGGCCAACCACCAGGGGTAATGACGAAACAAACCTCGCTTGTCATGGCGAGCCAGGTTTAACGCCAACACAAAAATACTCAGGGCAATAGTGAACTCCACCAGAGGTACAGGAAAACTCAAAAAACCGAGTGTCACGAGTGATAGCGTAATACTGTGCCCGACGGTAAACGCCGTAATCGTCCAGAACAAACGCCCGCCACCGCCGACGAGTAACAGTAAACCAAATACAAACATCAGATGATCAATACCACCCCAAATATGCTCCAGGCCCAACGTTGAATACTCGAGTGTTACTTCTTCGAGCCCCGGCTCTGCGGGCACTTGATACTCAGGATTTTCCGCCTTTAACACCGCTTGATAATACTGCGTTTGACCTTGTTCATCACGCAGGCTGAGCATCACCATGGCCGACACCTGATTGGGCCCCAGCCCGGTGACACTCACGCTATGCCCCACCAAACCCTGCTTACCCAATTGATCGCAACGTAACTGCCAGTTCTTCACGCTGCCAGTGCCCTCCACCTGCGGCTGGCTCTCAGTCAGCGTCCTACAACTCTCAGGCCAGACGGGGTCTAAAGGCACATCACTGGTACGATTGACCGAGGTTTTCCACACCACGTTATAATGATGTGGTTTCGTCTCCACGATTTTAAGCAGCGAAGGCGCAAACAAATGGGCTTGTGCGCTGTGTGCCAATAACAGCGGTAGTAAAACGCCTAAAGTGAATCGTAATAACGACATTACAATTTCACCTCATAATCATTGTACAGCGCTGCAATAGAATTCTTCAGCGCCTGAGCACGGACTTTGGCCTCAAAATCTCTGCGAATTTGAGGTTCCACCTCTTCAAACCGGGCTTCACGTGCGGGTTCAATGGCCGTCACCCAAACATAGTGCAATCCGTAAAGCGAACGAATCGGCCCCAACCACTGACCCGCAACGGGGCTTGCTTGCGCCAGCTCTGAAACAAACTGAGCGCCGAAATGTCGGGATAATTGATGAGGGGTCTGCGTGTGGAATTCATAACCTGACATAAAAGGTGCGCTTAGATGTCTGGCTGATTTTGCATTGAGTTTGTTTTCCTGAATTTCAGCAATAACCGATTCAATCTGTTCTTCGCGTTCTTCAGTAAAAAAAAGATGAGCAATCGACAGGCGAGCAGGAAGACGAAATTGCTCTTTGCGATCAGAAAACTCTGTCAGAAGCTGTGCCTCGGTAGGCGCGGCAGGTGAAGCCTCGCGCAGCAAACGATCCTGCACCCTCTCAATCAGTCGCCGTTTAACTAACTCATCGCTAAGATGCAGCTGCATGTCAAGCGCCTGCTGAAACAGCTCACTATTATCCTTTCCTGCTGCCATATTTAAAAAGTGCATGTTGCGGATAAGCTGGTCATAAATAATTTTGTCGCGCCTATGAAGCTCAAGATCCAAGGCATGCTGAAACAGCAAGTCACGCTCCAATTCATCGGCGATCATTTTTTGTTTTTGTGCTGCGGAAGGCTCACGACCAAAGCGGTTAAGCCATTGCTGCTGCAAGGTGTCTATCCGTGAGGCATGCAAGGGACCAATCACGGTTTTAGGCTCAGGAAACATGGCGATCTGAACATTATAAAAAACAACACCCAGTACAATAAAATGTAACCATGGTTTGTTAAGTCGAATCACAAACGGTTTCAAAACTATTATCACCTCTAATTTGCGTAATTCCCTATAACAAGGAGGAGAAGTTCCTCAGGTTTTATCGTCTCGCAACCACTCAACTGTACGGCTGAAGAATCCGACCTTACCAGTGATTAACATACGCTTGTTATCGGGCATTGAAATTTCCACGCGTTTATACTCGCCCAATTTTTCAACATACAGCATACCATTCCACAGGTTATTAAGTTTACTGCTGGCCTTTATCTCTTTGAGCATTTCTCGGCCTACCCGCTCAGGCTTGTTATCGTTGCGAAAGACGGTGGCACGGCCCTCTGCCATATTTATTTCAATCCAGGCGGGATGCTCGGCGTGTTTCCAGATACCCGCTATGTCATCACTAAGCGCCAATGATGAGAAGAGTAAAGCGAACGTAAAACAAAGCGAGCGAATTATCATTTGATCAGCATCCACGGTTGGAAGTATTTTTAATACGATATGCTACATAAAACGGTAGCAACAGTAACAACGCAGAGCTCATTATTATCGGGGACGACGGTATTCGACCCCACTAAGGGCTCAACCACATTGATACTCCAGGCCTCGCTATTTAGCGCTGTATTGGTCAAATTCATATTTCAAAAAGGAATAGGGGACAAATTCAAGCTCATTGAGTTTCTTCAGTACACGTCCGTGTAACATCGAGTTGTCACCAACCGAATAAAAGCCGCCCAACATTCGCTTGACAGGGACTTCATTCCAGGGATCATACGCCGACGGCGTTAGTTCAATTTCCGTCTCAGCCCAGCTAAACGTCTTTGGTCTAAAGCGTGTATGCCCCTCAACTAGCAAGGGAGGATAGTCAAATATTCCAGTTTCCACTGGCGAGAAAGAGTGTTTAATCAGGTAGACTTTGTCAGAAAATTCACCATCAGGATTAATACCCAACGTGCGAAGCTCGTCCAACGCCGCATTGTTGTTATTAACCTTGCCCGTCAGCTTGGCCTTAACCTGCATAAACTTGATGCCATGCCGCTCTGTATACCCCGTCACCGAGTCACCGTCACGGGAAAACTCAAAATTGGCCATTTTCTTCGGGTAGCCCCAGCCTTCTCGGCCACCTGCCATCGCCATATCATTATTTACCGGCATGGACAGACAATACCAGCCTTCCTCGCCCTTATAGCTGGCTCTTATCAAAACCGCGGATTCGTTGTACGGAAGACTAAAGTTGGTCTTGGGGTAATAGGCAATAAATGCGGCTACCACAGGTTTTGCAGCCGGTTTTAATGGCGTTGGCAACAAGGCTGCAATCGCCTCAGGGGTGGTTTCCCAAAACAGGTTCAGCATTTCAGCATCAGTAAAATCAGCCGTCGGTCTGCCTCCTGTCATCAGGTCTTTGTAACTTTTTACAAAAGGGCTACCACTGTCTGAATCCTTCGAACGAATGATTTTTAACAACAATTTCGGATTGAGCAACAACGACAGGACTTGGTTAAATTTCATCTTGAATGATCTCTGTTAATATCGTTCTGCTCCTGTTTCCGAGGAACAGGCGGTAGTCAGTGCATAATTTAACTATACGACTTTACCCTCTCAACCCGGGTATCATATTCGGCCAACAAGTCATCTATGCAGGCAACGCAAATTACGGCCAGCCTGAGGATCCAGTACTTGTCCGCTTATGATACCCAAAGAGACGGACGAAACCCTTAACATTCATTACTGGTAAGTTAACGCTTTCTTCCGCTATTATCTGGAGAAAATTCAGCCTGCCATCGATCGCAACCAATAATGAAAGCAGAGAAATACAAGGGGAAACAGTGAAACGTATTCTTATTACCGGAGCCGCGAGTGGATTGGGCCTGAGCCTAGCAAAAAAGTATGCCAGTGAAGGCTGGTCTGTTTGTCTTGCTGACATTCAGGATAAGGAGGGAGTAAAGACTGCCTCCCAACTAAGTGAAGAGCATGACAATGATTGCTTTTTTCAGCATCTGGATATCACCAGTGATGCTCAGTGGCAGGAGCTGGTTGCTATCATTTCCGAGCGCTGGCAAGGACTGGATGCCTTAATCAATAATGCAGGTGTGGGGGCGGCCGGAGATATTGATACGTTTTTACTGAAAGACTTTCAGTGGGCTGTGGATATCAATTTAATGGGTGCTGTAAAAGGTTGCCATGTTTGCGTGCCCCTGTTGAAAGAAAGTAAAGGGCTGCTTATCAATGTAGCCTCTATGGCAGGGCTAGTACATATGGGTAACATGTCTGCCTATAACGTCTCAAAGGCGGGCATGGTGGCCCTGTCGGAAGGGCTGCTGAGCGAACTTGACCCTTATGGGGTAAAAGTCTCTGTTGTATGCCCTACGTTCTTTCAAAGCAATCTGGCCAAGAGTATGCGCAGCGACAATCCTGATGCAGCAAAAATTGCGGCTAAACTCCATGCCGGAACAGGCATTACCGCAGAGGATATTGCAGCAACCGTTTTTGAGGAGTCCCAAAAAGGTAACCACACTATACTTGCTGGGACTCGCCTTAGCGACAGAATAATTTGGAGGCTAAAGCGTTACCTTCCCGGTGTATATCTCAGCATGATGAAAAGTAATGCGCGTATACAGTTTACTGATAAAAACCCAACATCGGCCTCTTCATCTTCTCGAGAAGCAATCTCTACGCGAGTGATACGTTTTATACGAGGGCGGCTATTAGGATGAGGAGCCACATGGTCAAAAATTCCTCTGAATGCTGATAAATTACTTCAGAATTGTAAATAAATTTTATTCTTACGTTTTATTTGAAAATAACGAGGGCCATCGCTGGCCCCGAACAGAGAGATAAATGAAACGAAGAATTCTTTTTGATATCCATATCAATCATGTGATCATACTACCGTAAGCTGGCACAGCACATCCATGTGCACTGCGCTTTCTTTACTGTGCAATCCTCGCAATAAATGATTATCAACTCATTGCGAGGCCATTACTGATGAATCAATAATCGTATCGCACAGTGGCACCAACGGTTTTTGGCGCTGCCAGGAAGTACAGGGTATTACCGGAGTAGATCTGGGGGCTCGTCGTTGACGTCGCATAGTCATCACCGGTCAGGTTTTTACCCCAGATCGATAGATTCCAGTTATCATTGCGCCAGCCAATTTTTGCATTAAGGAGCTTGCGGTCATTAAAGTCCTTAGCCTCAAGATTCTTCGAGTTCATTGCACTGGTTGCGTGCTCGTCCATATACATATAGTCACCGCGCAAATACAAGGTGCCATCAGCTACCGGGAACACCAATGTCGCAGCAAGGTTAGCGGTGTAATCTGCCGTATAGGCAAGCTTATCACCCTCTCTATCGCCACCAGTGATTTCGTATTTATCCATGTACAACAAACCGGCCGACAAGGTTAAGTTGGGCAAAGGCAATGCATCAATGTGCAGATCCAGACCAGAGACTTCTACCTCACCCTCATTACCTACGATGGTTCCAGGACCATTGGGGTTCGCCTGCTGGATCTGGAAGTCATCAATTTTTGTCAAGAAAGCGGCGGCATTCGCACGCAGGCGTGAATCCAGCAGAGTGGATTTCAAGCCCAACTCGTAACTCTGCGTTGTTTCATCATCAAACTCGCGCTGATCTACCGTTCCGTTAACGCCGTTGAAATTACCGGACTTGCTACCCGTAGACACGCTAGCGTAAACCATACTTTTTTCATCAATGTCATAGGCAGCTTTGAGCAACCAGTCAACATTGTTACTGGAGCGATCCAGTTTGGCATCAATAGGTGTGTTGGATAAGTCGACAAAGGTGTTTCCTATTGCTCGAGCAAGCGCTCCGGCTAATGGCCTTAGCGGTGGAGGGGCTGGAGGAGTCGGATTGGCGACTAGCGAACTAAGCCCTCCAGCTGTGGTGAAATTCTCAGTCAGCAGTGCAGCCTCTCGCTCTTCTTCGGTCCAGCGCATACCGGCGGTCAGATTCCAGCGCTCGCTAAGATTCCAGGTGGCCTGACCAAACAGCGCCAAGGTATCGTTGTCCCAAACACTTTGCCCCGTAATGCTATCTCCAGGCTGCACATAAGCGGATCCTATTGTCGGAACAAATCCCGCCAAGGCAGGATTAATGCCCATAATAAGTGGACGGAGGAAGACCTCACCCAAAACCGAACCAATATCATCGCCATAGGTGAACGCATCCCCCGCTTCGCCCCGCTGTGTGGTTTGCTGATAGTAGAACAGACCTAGCTGATACTCGATGTTTTCGCCAACCGTAGAATCCAGGCGAAACTCTTGAGAAATACTGTCTCCCGAGAAGTTCTGGCTGCCACTAAGAATATCCAGTTGAGACGCATCAAGCTCGGATTCTTGAGTATAACTGTAGTCATTCCAGGCCGTGATGGAGCTGATTTCGCCCCAACCAAGGTCATACTCAACCTTGAGGGACAGTGTATCGGATTTCAGATTGAATTCTGTGTCGTAGTCATTTGCCACTTCATAATCGAAAGGATCATTTAGTCCCTGAGGCAATCCCTGTGTGGCCAATTCAGCCTGGACTTGCTCACTCAATACCACTTCGGGCGCACAGCAGGTAGTGTCACGCTCCACATGAGAACCACTTAGCATCAGGCTCAGATTTTCTGAAGGCTCCCACAACAACTTACCTTGAATGTTCCAGTCATCGGCATCATTAAGGTCATTGCCGGCCGTATTCTCTATATAACCATCGTGCTGATGGATATTACCCGACAGGCGGTAGGCAACCGTATCGCTCAGAGGGGCTGAAGCGGACACGGTGACTCGGCGCATATCGTAATCACCCAATGAGGTCTCTATATAACCTTCAAATTCCTCGAGATTGGGCCCCTTGGTGGTGACACTGATGGCTCCGGCATTGGTGTTCTTGCCGTACAAGGTACCCTGTGGCCCCTGTAACACTTCGATACGTTCAATATCGGCGAGATCCGACATCCCCAGGCCAGAGCGGCCGAGGAATACACCGTCGACAAACATTCCCACCGAAGGCTCCAGCGCGGGATCATTTTGTGCAGTACCAATGCCGCGAATAGCGAATCGGCTATTAAAAGGGGTATTATTACTCGTCACATGCAGGCTAGGCGTCATCACGGCCAGATCATTGGCGTTATTCATGCCTGCCTCCTGAATATCATCCGCGGAAAATGCCTGGACCGCTATCGGAACATCCTGCAGGTTCTCGGACTTCTTCTGGGCGGTAACGACGATTTCTTCCAAGGCAAAATCCTGAGCGATAGCACCGGCACCATAAATGGCTAAAGCCAGGGCGGACACGAGTGGTGCGACCATTAAATTACAGCTCGATTTTTGCTTCATGATTAGGTCTCCAAATTTATTATTGTGTGTTCTTGAGTGACTCATAATTCAAGTACGGCTGTTTTCAGTAAAGCTTGTGAATTACGTAAAACTATCAATACTGTTTTTTGCTGTTGATACAAAGCCAACAAAGAAATATTTATCTCTCCCCGCGCTCGAGTATAGCGAGGCGCCTGATGACACAAATATCATATTCGGACGAAATTCTAGATCGTTTACCAGTAAACGGAGTCGTGCATATATCTTCACATTGACCAAGCACAGACTGACCACTCTCCTAAAGTCCTAAAATGATACTCGCTATCTTGAAGTAAGCCTTATAGTAAGCGCAGTAAAAATCCTTGACCTCAACGAACGACATATCTGTTGAAGCATAAAGGTCAGTGACCGAGGAAAATCCATAGCGCCCACCATAGACGTCACTTACGACTTAACCTACAAAAACCCCACGAACTGGAGTTCCCTTAAAACCATGGACATTTCCTTGTGGCCCCTTCTGCTTTTGATGCTATTTCTGTTATTAACACTGCATTGTTACCGCCAACACTGGGCCAAACGGGACCTGCCACAAACCGATACCTGTAAATTTTCGGGGCAGCTGATGAAGGTTAAAAAGACCTACATTGGCTATCGGTCTGCCCACGCTAGTTGCCATCGCACCATAATCTGTTTTCCAGGCTTCATGGAAGACATACGCTATTTTCAGGAACTGTATAAGGACGACGATGTAGAACTTATTTTAGTGAATAATGCCAACTATCACTGCCCTTTTCTGGGAGCAAAAGATACTGTTGATGTCACTGAATTGGCGTGGCCCGAAAACCCCTACCAATTAGGGACAATCGAATACGATGCCTTCTATGTGGGTTTGGTACTGGAGCACCTTGCTATGGGCAGCAACATTACTCTGCACGGGCACTCCCGCGGTGGTGCCGTTGTTTTGGAAACCGGCCGGCAATACCCGAAATTAACAAACTCGATAACACGCTCTGTGAGCGCGATATTGGAAGCACCCGTGTTGCCCCAAGCGCGCACGGCAGGCAAAGGCTCAGATGCTCTTCCGCACGGATTGGCCTGCTATTTTTTACCCCTTCTACTAGGGTGGCTACGCAACAGCAGTGAAGAACGCCGTATCAAACGAATAATGGTGGGCCCGGTCACACCGTTAAAACACCAGCTTTTACTCAGTGTTGCCAACAATCCACGTACTTACGCCACTTGCGTCACTAACCTGCGCTCTATTATTGCTTGGCAGCGCACAACACCGATTGAAGCCTATAACAACTTCTCAGCGTTGACCGTAATCATGGGCGAGCACGACCATGTGCTATGCAATCACAGCATGCTGGCGAGCACAGAAAAGGGACAAGCAGTGAATAAAGGCGTGTCCATCGTAAAAACCGAGCGCACAAACCATTTTATTAGTCTTGAACGACCTGAAGTGATGCGAGCTTATTATTCTCAAATAACAAGTTAAATAATTAGAACACCAGTATGCGATACTTTTTAAAATATATACCCCCGCTGCCAGGCATTATTTTTTTGTTTTTAGGTTTTTACTGGTTGACCGATCCTGGAGCCGCAGCACAATTATCAGGCATGACGCTGTTGGATGGTATAGGCCGCAGCGGTCAGATTGGCTATATGACGGCATACTTTATGGGAGGGTGTATCATGGTTTTTGTCGGCGTCATTACCAAACAACCTATGTTACTGCAGGCCGCCGCAATGATCATCGCACTGACTGTAGTGTTTCGTGTAATCCCATGGCTGTTTCACGACGTCGAACTCGCGACACAACTAACAGTTACAGAAATTATTTTCACTACCACATTGCTCTTTAGAGTATCCAGAATGCCTCGAAATATCGTAAATGACAATAAATCAGAGCAGGCACAACAACCTGCTGAACTATAAGAAACAGGATTCATCAATGGGTACCAATCACTTTTCAGTAATCGCTGTTAGACGAACCATCACGTTAAGCGGTCTGCTTCTGGGCGCCCTCATAAATTTTTCCAACCACGCCGCTGCAGAAGCCGGTATTGATGAAAGACCCAATATAGTGGTTATCCTTGCCGATGATTTAGGCTACTCGGACATAGGTTCCTATGGCAGTGAAATTAGCACGCCCAACTTAGATCAATTGGCACGGGACGGGCTGCGCTTCAGTAATTTTCATACGACGGCTAGCTGCGCCCCGACTCGCGCCATGTTGTTAACCGGCGTCGATAGCCACCGTACAGGTGTGGCAAATATCAAAGAAGCGCTAACACCAGAACAGGCTCACTCGCCGTTTTATCGTGGTTCACTCAATCACAATGTCGTCACGGTTGCCACCCTGTTGAGAGATGCCGGATACAATACCTCTATGGCCGGAAAGTGGCACCTGGGGTATGAAAATGAATCATTGCTACCGATAAACCGTGGCTTTGAGAAAACGATCACCATGCCTTTTTCTGGAGGCGACAACTGGACTCAGCAATCTTACGTTCCACACTATGAAAAAACGCTATGGTTTGAAAACGGTAAAGAAATTACCGTGCCTGAAGACTTTTATTCTTCTAAATTCATCGTCGATAAAACCATTGAGCAGCTAGAAAATAATCTGCACACGAATGAAAAGGACAGAAAACCCTTTTTTTCTTACGTATCCTTTCAAGCAGTACACATACCGATACAAGCCCCTAAAGCATTCACTGAAAAATATATTGGAAGCTATAAAGATGGCTGGCATGTTCTGCGTAAAAATCGCCAAAAAGCCGTTAAAAATCTGGGGCTTTTACCCGCTAGCGCCCCCATGAAGCGCATGCCATCAACGACCGACTGGGATGAACTATCAGAAGAAGAAAAACGTTTCAATGATAAGCGAATGGCCGTATACGCTGGCATGGTCGATGCCATGGATCATCATATTGGCCGTCTCATACAATACCTAAAAGACTCAGGCCAATACGACAACACCATCATTATGTTCACCTCCGATAACGGCCCGGCAGCAGCTGAAGTGCCCCCGCTTTGGTTTAAAATGCTAGGCTACAATAATGACTACAACACACTGGGCGAGCGTTATAGTTACAACACACTTGGAATCAGTTTCGGCAGCGCGGCAGCTTCACCTTTAGGTCACTATAAATTCCATTCTGGCGAAGGCGGCATGCGC
>DNBN01000240.1 GCA_003491845.1 Porticoccaceae bacterium
TGGCTGCTTGAAATTGGTGTTGACCCTCAGGATATTACGTGGATTCGATCTCGAGACGCCTGGTTGTTGGATCGTGCTAATACCCAACCGACAGCGGAGTTTTTTACCACATCAGTGGGTTCAATAGCTTCTCAATATGAATCTATTGGCGGTGCTGACTCCATTGAAAATATGTTTGATCGCCTTGAAGACAGTGGGTATTTTTTGCGTCTAGATAAAACCGTTAGACCCACTATGTTTCATGCAGCTACTATTAGCAAAGCTGAAATTGTTCAATTACAGCGGATCACAAACATTGTTCGAATGGGACATGTAAAGGCGATAGAGGCGGATCGAATAGTATTAGCTGAGGGTGTTATTGCAACTAGTGTAGATCATGTTCATGTAGATTGTTCAGCGAGTTTAGAGCGCTCTTTTGGGAAAAAAGAACCGTCACCGATATTTGAAAAGAATTGTATAATGCCTCAAATGATTCGTGCTTATCAACCAGCGTTTAGTGCATCTATGGTTGCTTATGTTGAAGCTAACTACGAAACTGAAACTGAAAAAAATAGGCTCTGTGGATTGGTTTCTGCACCCAACCACGATGTGGATTTTATTCCAATGACCCTAGCAATGATGATGAATCAATTCAATTGGTCTCAGGACAAAGAGCTTCGTGATTGGATAAAAAATAATAGATTAGATGGTTTTACGCAATTAATTGCGAGTGTTGACAAAACTGACAACGAAAAAATGGCGGTGATGAGCCGTATTCAACAAAATGCCATGCCCGCGATGGCTAAACTACAGCAGTTTACTTTGGAGCTTGCTGAAGGAGTAAAAAGATGAGCGAATTTCAAACATTTAAGAAAGATCTTACTAAATCACGCATAGTAGAAACCGATGAGCATCAAGCCATTGAGGCACTTCAGGATGGAGAGGTTTTGGTGCGTATAGAGCGCTTTGCCTTTACCGCGAATAACGTAACCTATGGTGCGGCAGGTGATACTATAGGCTATTGGAAGTTTTTTCCGGCTTCGGCTGATGTTGATGAGGAGTGGGGCTGCCTCCCGGTTTGGGGGTTTGCTGAAATAAGGATTTCTAAGGTTGACGAATTGTTAGTGGGGGAGCGTATTTATGGCTATTTTCCTCCGGCTGACTTCCTTGTTTTGTCTCCAAAAAAGATTTCTTTACCACGGTTTGTCGATGGTGCTGCTCACCGTGCTGAGTTGCCGGCTGTGTATAATAACTATATTAGGATGTCTGCTGAAGAAAATTGTGATTCGGACACTGATAATCTTCGCTCATTACTCAACCCTTTGCATATAACGTCATTTTGTTTGTGTGATTCATTAGAGGACTCTGCTTACGAGGGAGCCTCTCAAATTGTTGTTTTAAGTGCGTCGAGTAAAACAGCGATAGGTTTAGCGCAGGGTTTGGCAGATCTGGTAGATTCGCCATTGGTAGTAGGTATTACATCTTCTAAAAATTATGATTTTGTTGCTTCTTTAGGGTGTTATGAAAATACTATTTGTTACGATGAATTATCTAGTCTAGACACCTCTAAGCCGACTGTTATGGTTGATATGGCTGGTAATCGCGCAGTGTTAGGTGAGCTACATGAAGCCTTGGGAGAAAAATTACTCAGTTGCGTCAGTGTTGGAATGACACATTGGGAAACACTTGATGATAAAGATCCTCTAGCGGCTAAGATTAATCGGGCGCGTAGTCATTTCTTTTTTGCTCCTGCCCATATCCAAAAGCGTATTGGTGATTGGGGTCAAGACGGGTTTAATCAGCGCACTAGTGCGTTTATGGCTGCACGTATTGCTCAAAGTGCAGATTGGATGAGTGTTACAAGTATTACTGGTTTTGACGCTTTTTCAGACACATATAAAGAAATTGTTGTTGGAAAAATGAACCCTAATGAGGGGCTCATTATTTGTCCTTGATGTATTTTTGCGACCTTATTTCTATTGTTTTAGTTTAAGAATCGGTTCACAGCAATGGCAAAGTCTAGGTTTCAGCGATAGCTCTGTGTAGGCGATAATCATCAACAATAGCAAGAGCAGCGGCTCTGATCTCGTAAGCTGTATCATCGTCGCCAACACTTAGACTAACCGCGATTAGCTTTAGTGTTTCTTCCACAAGATGATTTTTTTGGTAATCGATAAGTCCCTTTGCAGCGATAAATTGCTGCATAGGATCACCAACATATTTAGAAGCCAAGGTGTACTGCTGAGCCTCTATAATTACTTTTTCTGCAAATATCCAACATCTTTTTGCAAATGATGATTGCTCTTGATCCATTACTTTGAACAGCCGGACTGTTTCATCGTTCTCATCTAGCGCGTGATTTAACGCAACGACATCACCGAAAAGATCGCAGTTGTAATTCGATTTGCCATTATTACCTTGTTTAATAATAGCAGCACCGACATCTCGGGTTTTTATCATGGCTTCTTTTGCCGGTGGGTACTGGGTGGCTAACACTGTCCAGTCTGCCACCGCATAGGACAATCTTACTCCATTCATTGATGGTTGATGCTTAAGTGCATAATTATGGAACCACTCAAATCTATTTAACGCCTCTTTGTAGTTGCCATCGGCAACTAGTTGACGAGTCTTATTTAAATGCTGGTGTAAATCAATAGCCTGTGCTGATGCTGATACAAGACTAAAGACTAAAAACAGTATGGTTGATCGTTTCATAATATATCCAGGTCTTATAGAAGTTAAAAACTGATGTTAAAGTTGACCATCCGATGTCATTTCTCGCGACTAGCACACTGTGTTAGCCTAGTATTGATACTTGTTTTATAGACTTGCAAATCTGTATTCTATTTTATCGCTAGTGTTTCTTTTGGGAACATCGTTGCTCTTCAATCGCATGGCTTTGCCTCAGCCATAATCAAAAGATAAATCTACTTCATTTTTAGAACAACAGTACTTTCGGACAGGGTCTTGCTAACCTATTGATTTGGATGATTTTATTTATAAAAATAATATTTTAATAAA
>DNBN01000036.1:0-173 GCA_003491845.1 Porticoccaceae bacterium
AACCACCTTGGCTGAGACCGAGGAAATG
Source organism: Porticoccaceae bacterium (assembly GCA_003491845.1). GTDB lineage: Bacteria > Pseudomonadota > Gammaproteobacteria > Pseudomonadales > Porticoccaceae > HTCC2207. The sequence continues at coordinate 29 of DNBN01000036.1, forward strand.
GTTAAAGCTTATCCGGTAAAGGTTTCCAGCCATGTACTCGATGTCGCAGACAAACCAGCCATTGATACTCTACCCGCTCAAGTCATAGAGCTGCATGGTCATGTAGATATGGTGTTTAACAATGCAGGAGTTACCGTAGATTCTA
>DNBN01000036.1:398-3365 GCA_003491845.1 Porticoccaceae bacterium
TTGGGTGATGAATATAAATTTGCATGGGGTTATCAATAGTACCCGTGCATTCTTGCCTCATTTGCAAAAACGACCCGAAGCCGCACTGATTAATGTTTCCTCTATTTTTGGAATGATTACCGTACCCAATCAATCGGTTTATCATGTAGCAAAGTTTGCAGTTCGCGGCTTTACTGAATGCCTTGCTAAGGAACTTAAAAATACTAATGTGCAGGTTCACTGTGTGCACCCCGGCCATATTGGAACCAATATTGTTACCAATGCCAGAATGAACGTCCGTGAAGATACTGTTAGTCCAATGCAAGAAATGATGGGCAAGCTTATTGGCATAGGCACCACTCAAGAAGAAATGGCCGACTTCTTCCGCAATAACGGCATGCACCCAAGTCGTGCATCAAATATTATTCTAAATGGTGTATTGAAAAATAAAAAAAGAATTTTTGTCGGCGCTGATGCCAAAATGATGGACCTATCACAACGACTATTTCCTATGCACTATGACAAGATATTTCCACTATTTACTATGCCGCTAACACTTTTGAGGAACAAAAAGCCCCTGAGCTATTAATTAGAGCTTTTAATTAAATAAAATAGCTAGACAGACCAATCAGCATGACTAACTACAGCAATTAACTAAAATGATTAATTGAGGAATAACAATAAAAATGCAAATTGAGCACACAGATGTCGTTATAGTCGGCGCGGGTCTTTCAGGTATTGGCGCCGCATGTCACCTTACCGAGCAGTGCCCCAACCATAATTATCTCATTCTAGAGAGTCGTGATACTATTGGTGGCACGTGGGATCTTTTTCGTTACCCAGGTATTCGCTCTGATAGTGACATGCATACTTTGGGTTATAGCTTCAAACCTTGGAACAGCGCTAAAGCCATTGCCGATGGACCTTCAATCCTTAGCTATGTTCGAGAGACCGCCACTGAAAACAATATCGAAGAAAAGATTCGCTACAATAGCAAACTAACTAGTGCCAATTGGGATAGTAAAACCAGCCTTTGGACACTGACAGTAGCTCGAACGAATTCAGATGAAAGCATACAAATTAGCTGTAACTTTTTGTACATGTGTGCCGGGTATTATAGTTACGAACAGGCGCACGATCCAAAATTTCCCTCTGCTGAAGATTTTAAAGGACCACTGATACACCCTCAGTTTTGGCCGAAAGGCCTATGTTATGACAACAAAAAAGTCGTTGTTATTGGCTCAGGAGCAACTGCTGTAACTCTCGTACCGTCAATGGCCAAAAAAGCTGCCAGTGTAACTATGCTGCAACGTTCACCCACTTATGTCATCTCAAGACCTTCCGAGGACTGGTTTGCCAATGGATTACGTAAATTACTCCCGGCAAAATGGGCTTATACGTTGACACGCCTGCGCAATACGAGATTTCAAGAATTTATGTATAAGCAGGCACGCAAAAGACCAGAACGTGTTAAAAAAACCATACTTGACATGATTCGCAAAGAGCTAGGACCTGACTATGATGTGGAAAAACATTTTACTCCTACCTACAACCCCTGGGATCAGCGACTTTGCTTAGTCCCTGACAGTGATCTTTTTGCCTCTATTAAAAATGGCAGCGCCAAGGTGGTTACTGATCATATAGACCACTTTACTGAAAATGGTATTCGACTCAAATCTGGCGAGCATCTTGAAGCCGATATTATTGTCAGCGCCACAGGTCTTCAGCTTGTGATGATGGGAGGTGCCGAGATCGCCATTGACAACAAAAAAGTCAATTTCGCTGAGCTTTGGACTTACAAAGGTTTAATGGTTTCAGATGTACCCAACATGGTGTCTACCTTTGGTTATATTAATGCGTCATGGACTCTACGTGCTGATTTAACCGCTCAATGGGTCTGTAGGGCACTGAACCATATGGCTGAAACCAATTACACAAGCCTTATGCCCGTGGTACCACATAACTTAAATAATATGCCAGTAAAGGACTGGATTGCAGACTTCCCTGCTGGCTACATGCAGAGAATGATGCATCTATTCCCCAAGCAAGGTGATCAAGAGCCGTGGATTAATACTCAAGATTTTCGTCGTGATCGCAAGCTTTTTAATCAGCCTTTTGATCAAGATCAATCTCTGTTTTTTAGCTAGCGACTGGATTCACCTCTGGCTATACCAGAGCGCCAAAATCCAACTTGAGCAAACCCTTGACTCTGGACTATACTCTAAGGTTTATATTCCCTTGTAAGCAGTTGTAGAGAAAATCTAAATGATACGAATCGGCAAATTGGCTCACCAATCTCAGGTATCCAGAGATACCCTGAGATTTTATGAAAAGCATGGTTTAATCACTCCAAGTGCACGCACCGATGCAGGCTATCGGCTTTATGCAGAGTCAGATATAAAGCGCGTTGGCTTTATTGTTAGCGCTAAAAAAGTGGGGTTTACGCTCAACGAAATCCAACAATTGTTACAACTCGAAGTAACCAAAGACATTAAGTCTTGTCAGGATGTAAAAGAATTTGTCGATCATAAAATTCAATTGGTCAATGAGCAGCTCACTGAAACGCGGCGTATTAAGAAATCTCTTGAGACACTTAGTGAAGCCTGTTGTGGCGGTGATGAACCGGCCACTCAGTGCACCATATTAGATACTTTAAATCGCTAGGAAACCGCGAATGGCGTCCCTTATTGACAACTTTGTTCACCTGTTTATCGAATCAGCACCCTGGTTAATGCTGGGATTTACCATCGCTGGCATCATGCGGGTGTTTGTCCCCAGTGAGCTTCTAGCAAAACACTTAGGTGAGCCCGGATTTGTGGCCACCGCTAAGGCGGCCATGTTGGGTGCCCCACTGCCACTGTGTTCCTGTGGGGTTATTCCAGCGGCTCTTGGCTTGCGCCGCAGTGGTGCATCCAAAGCTGCTACTACCTCCTTCCTTATCTCCACACCAGAGACCGGTGTTGACTCTGTGGCTGTTTCCTACGCCAT
>DNBN01000130.1 GCA_003491845.1 Porticoccaceae bacterium
GCGGGTTTCTGCTCTGCGCGAAAAGCCAGCAAACAGCTGTCTATATCGCGACGATCGAATGGGGAGTGTTCGGCATCGAAGCAGGCAACATCTAAATCGGTACTTGCCAATACTTCTGCAACCATCATCGATGGTGTCTTTACAAAGGTGCCGATTAAGCAGTCCCCTGATAACAGTTTCTGTCTAAAGTTATTATGTGGGTTACTAGCAGCCATAATTGATGTTTCTCTTAAGAAAAGGTTACAAATTGAGCCAGTCTTGTAGAGCGCTATTTACCTGTTCGGGCGCATCAAGGGTGCTGAGGTGACCGGCCTCTTGAATAATCTCCAATTTGGCATATTTTATTTCTTCAGCCATATCGCGATGGAGCTTTTCGCTGCACAGTGCATCATGAATACCACACAAAATAAGGGTAGGGCAGCGAATATCTTTTAGCGTGCTCCAGCTATCAGCTCGACTAGCTAATGCACGCCATTGATTGATGAACTCATCAGTACCAACCTCCAAGGCCATTTCCATCACCAAAGGCTCGAGCTTTAAAAGCTGCTCCGAGTCAAAAGCATATTTCGGCATTAGCTGCTGACTCACTAAGGTTGTTAAACTTTCAACACCGCCTCGAGCAATGGTGTTGATCTGCTGTTGACGGACAGGCACATTTTCTGGCAATTCACTCCGTGGATTGGTGTCTAGCAACGCGATTTTTTTAATCCGCTCGGGTGCCTGTCTAAACATTTCAAAGGCCACAATACCGCCCATCGAAAGGCCTGCCAATGCAAACTCTGCCGGTGCTTCCGTGAGTACCTTGGTAGCCATAGTCTCAATCGAATCGCAATTAGAAAAGTCGCCTACTAATACCTCCCTAATGTCTTGAAAAGCCGAGATTTGCGACTGAAAAAGCATACCGGTACAAAGTGAACCAGGTAAAAGTAATAAAGGTAATGGCACTAGGGGTACTCCGATCAAAATTATCCTATTTGAATACTAATCAAGCTGGGCTGTGGAACCATGTCTGATGCTGCCGGCAAAAAGACGTTTCTCGGAAGGCAGTTCCGGATTCTCAATACGCTCCAAAAGCATATCTACAGCTGCCTCTACCATGCGTTCTAAAGGCTGTATAACTGTTGTTAAGTCGTAATTGAGCCAAGCAGCGGCATCAACTCCATCAAACCCAACGACAGATATATCTTTAGGGACTTTCGCCCGGTACTCGATACGCAGCGTGTCTAGACAGCCGAGGGCCATAATATCGTTAGTACAAACAAACGCATCTGGTTTGGGGTTAGCTGAGCCCATAACATCTCGCGTTAAGCTACAGGCTCGCTCATAGCTATAATCACCTTCCAGTTCGACCATATCGACAGGCAGTCCCTTAAGCTGGGCCACTGCTCCCTTAGTTCTTGCCGTGCTAACTGACGAATCTATCGGCCCACTCATTACGACAAATGACTTGCGCCCATTGTTGAGCAGCCCTTCAACGAGTGACCGCTCGCCCTCATAATGATCACAACAAACTGATGAAACAGTATTTTGGGGGTAGAGGCGATTATAAAAAACCAAGGGAATATTGCGGTCTTGGCAGGCACTTATCTGTGTATCGGTGAATTGAGCCGCGGCAATAATTCCATCCACTTGATACTGCCAGACTTTTTCTAAAACTTTGTCCACATCGCTCTCGCTATCAAGCGTAAACAGTAGAATATGAATATTTTTCTCATCAAATTTTCGATTTAACTCAGCCAGAATCTGCGGATAATTCAGGTTGGTAAGTTCAGTAATCAATACGCCAACAATGTTTGATCTACCAGAGATTAATCCACGTGCAATAGCATTAGGTTGATAACCCAGCGCTTTTGCGGCGCTCTCCACTTTTGCGCGCGTTTTTGCCGATACACTCGCTCCAGGCTTGAAGCAGCGTGAGACTGCCGACTGGGAGACTCCTGCAACTCGCGCAACATCATAAGAGGTCGATCGTTTGCCTTCGAATGTAATATTTTGTGGCGTATTGTCTCGTGCTTTTTTATTCATACCTTTTAAATAAATAACCTCGGTTGGCATATGATAAAAATCAGATGCAATGCGTTTAATAATCTTCGGAATACTAACACATTACACAGTATTCGGCGTTACGCAGAGCACCGGGTCGCGCTTTTATCACTCTATCTTCTGACCCGTTTAGGGCTCCTTAGACCAGTCTATTCTCGTTAATTATAAGGTGTATTTTGGCCCTACTCTCCAAACTACAGGCCTTCCAATAGTCCAACTAACCACCATTAGCAAAGCAGTGCACGATCAATCCTACACAAATATTTATCGGATTATAAATATTTGACTTTAATTTTGCATTCGAAGTACATTGCTATGATAATCCTTAACATAACTATTGGAAACATTTAAATGAACAGTATCGTATCAAATAACAAACTTGCCATCGCAAATCTCTTTGAGTTACTCCAGGATCCTCAAAAAGCACAGGCTGCACTGGCCCAGCAGGTCGGTAACCATTTTGCTTGGCACGGCCCCAAGCCTTTTAAATCTTGCTCAAGCACTGAAGAGTGGTGCTCGACGTTTTGGCTGCCCTTTGTTGATGCATTTGAGGGTGTGTCTCGAGAGACGCATATGCTTTTTGGTGGCATAAGCCAAGGTAAAGCCGACAATAGTCTGGATGGCCAATCATGGGTTGGCGCTACTGGTTATTATGAAGGTGTTTTCGCGAAATCCTGGCTTGGTTTTGAACCATCGCATCAGGTGATCAAGTTAAGGTGGGGGGAATTCTTCCGCTTTGAGGATGGCAAGATTGTAGAGATGTATACGCTTTTCGATATCATTGACTTTTTACAGCAAATCAACAAAAACCCTCTGCCCCCAAGCCATGGGACGGATTTTGTGTATCCCAGTCCGACAGGTATTAACGGGGTTTTACTTGACGAGAGTAGTGCGTCTGAAACCGCTGAGTCGATGCGATTGATACGAGAGTTTCTTTTTGAAGGGCTCAATAATTTTGATGAAGAAAATCTCACCAGCATGGGTGTTGCTGATTTTTTCCATGACAATGTAAACTGGTATGGGCCTGGCGGAATAGGCGCTTGCCTTAGCTTAAAGGAGTTTCAAGACTACCATCAGCAGCACTGGCTTGCCGCATTTCCTGACCGCAAAGTGCAGGATCTAGACAGTCTATTCGCCGAGGGTAATTTTGTTGGGTCTTCGGGCTGGGCAGGTGTTACATCGCAACATATTGGTAACTATCTCAGCGCAGCAGCTACCGGCAACCGGATCAACTTTAATGGCATGGATTTCTGGCTGCGCCGTGGTGATAAGTTTGTCGAAAACTGGGTCTTTGTTGACATGATTGACCTCTTTGAACAATTTGGCGTTGATTTACTTCAACAAGCACGAGAAGGGTAACCTCGGTGACCGATCTTAACTCTAGTAAGCAACTTATCCTCGATTACTTTGCTGCAGTGGAAAAATCCACTTCGCAGAATATTAACGAGACTATT
>DNBN01000017.1:0-4419 GCA_003491845.1 Porticoccaceae bacterium
ACTGGAGGTGAGGGTTCTGCCGGTGTATCTACGCTATTAATTCCAGCTGATGCTGAAGGGGTCTTGCGGACAGCATTGGATAAAAAGCAAGGTTGGTGGTGTTCAGATACAGCAACAATTTATTTTGACAACGTACGCGTTCCTGTAGGCAATCTGATTGGTCAGGAAAATAGAGGCTTTAGTGTCATAATGAATAACTTCAATGCCGAACGATTAGCGATGTCTGCAGCAATGGAGGGGTTTTCTCGTGTTTGCCTAGAAGACGCGGTAGCCTGGGCCTCGGAGCGTAAAACCTTTGGTAAACGATTGGCCGACCACCAGGTGATTCGTCATAAAATTGCAGACATGAAAATGCGTATTAATGCGACCCAAGCCTATCTTCAAATAGTCTGCCAGCAGGTCCACAACGATGCTGCAAGTGCTGGAGATATTGCAATGCTAAAAGTGCAAAGTAGTCAGACAATGGAATTTTGTGCCCGAGAAGCTATGCAAATTCTAGGTGGTATAGGCTATATGCGAGGTAGCAGAGTAGAGCGAATTTATAGAGAAGTAAGAGTTAATGCGATTGGTGGTGGGTCTGAAGAAATCATGCGTGATTTAGCTGCACGCCAATTTGGACTTTGATCATGGATTTACCTGCCAGAACAAATAAACCGACGCTATGGCATTGCCACAACTCACGCTCGTTGCGCGCGCTCTGGGCAATGGCAGAGCTGCAGCTGGATTATGATGTGGTGGAATTACCTTTTCCTCCGCGTTTTTTGCAAAAAGAATTTTTAGGTCTTAATTCTCTTGGTACCGTACCTTATTTTATTGATGGTGATACGCATATGACTGAGTCATCGGGTATCTGCCATTACTTAGTGGAACGATATCAGCGCTATGACTTTGGTTTAAAAGCCGACCATCCTGAGTTTGGCGATTATCTAAATTGGCTCTATCACAGTGATGCAACCCTGACATTCCCTCAAACGGTCGTTTTGCGTTATACCTTGCTTGAACCAAAAGAGCGAAGATTACCTCAGGCGGCAAAAGATTATGGTGACTGGTATATTGCACGGTTACGCAGACTAAATGCCCATATGAAAAGTCGAGAATACCTGTGTGATGAGCGTTTCACTATGGCTGATATCGCTATAGGCTACGCCCTATTGCTCGGCGAATTACAGGGCTTTTCGGAGCGTTATACACCTGAAGTTACAGCTTACCTTAGACGTCTTAAGTCGCGTCCGGCTTTTATCGAAGCGCAGTCCATAGGCAGTAAAAACAGTAACTTTAAGAAGCTTAAATAGTTTTAAAAAGCAGTAGTTGATTAAAAAAGCAATTCCTCAGAGCAGTCTTAGCTAGACTTCTGGGTTCTAGCTTAGGAATGTTAACGGAGATTTACTATGATTTTTACCCCAGAGCATGACTCCATTCGTAATACCATTGCGCAATTTATCGACAAAGAGATCAATCCTTTTGCTGACCAATGGGAAGAAGAGGGCATATTTCCTGCACACGAACTGTTCAAAAAAATGGGTGAGTTGGGCTTGTTAGGGATCGCCAGACCAGTTGAATTTGGTGGTATGGGGCTGGATTATAGTTATGAGGTTGTATTTTCTGAAGAGCTTGGTCGTATTCGTGCCGCTGGGGTAGGAATGGCCATTGGTGTACAAACCGATATGGCAACACCTGCGTTGGCAAATCACGGTAGTGATGAATTGCGCCAAGAATTTTTAGTCCCTGCTATTGCTGGCGATATGGTTTGCTCTATCGCAGTCTCTGAGCCTCATGCGGGCTCAGATGTTTCGGCTATTAAAACCACCGCTGTTAAGGACGGAGATGATTATATTATCAACGGCACTAAGATGTGGATTACAAATTCTACTCAAGCAGATTTCATCTGTTTACTGGCTAATACTAGCGATAATGGTCCGCATGCAAATAAATCGTTGATTGTTGTACCGATGAATTTACCGGGTATTTCTCTGTCTGAAAAACTCAACAAGTTAGGCATGCGTTCCTCAGATACTGCGCAAATATTTTTTGATAATGTGCGCGTGCCACAGCGCTACTTAATTGGTGAAGAGGGTGCAGGGTTTCGTTATCAAATGGAGCAATTTCAGGAAGAGCGCTTGTATGCGGCGGCCGGTAATTTAAAAATGATGGAGTTTGTTATCAATGACACTATTGAGTACACCCGTCAACGCAAAGCCTTTGGTAAGTCGATTCTTGATAATCAGGTGGTGCATTTTCGCTTAGCTGAACTGCAAACCGAAATAGAATGTTTACGAGCATTAACGTATGACGCGGTGGAGGGCTATATTAACGGCCAGGATGTAACGCTTAAAGCGTCTATGGCTAAATTAAAAACTGGCCGACTATCGCGCGAGGTTACTGATAGTTGCTTACAGTATTGGGGTGGTATGGGCTTTATGTGGGATAGCTCTGTGGCAAGAGCATACCGAGACGGGCGCTTGGCTTCTATTGGTGGCGGAGCAGATGAAGTAATGCTTGGCATTATTAGTAAGCATATGGGCATCATGCCAAAGCGTATTTAAAGAAGCCTTGTAAGTAATTCACAAGGCTTCTGATGTGACCGTATATTGTGCTAGGACAGTATAGGACCGAGTTTCATGGCAATACCCATATCACCTTGGATTTTGAGTTTACCTGACATAAAAGCAGAGGTGCCATCAAGTTTACCTTCGGCCATCTCCATGAAATTATCTATGCTGATGACCATGGTGCATTGAGCATCACCATCATCGTTACTTACCGTGTTAGGTACAGTGGTCGCGTCTAGCAACATAATGCCGTCATCGCCAAAATCAAACTTTAGCGTAGCGCCAAGACCACAATCTTCTCCTACTTTTTCTTTCAAGCCAGCTGTTACTGCTTCTAATGACATACTTAATTTCCTCTTACTAGTTATTAATATGTTTCTAATTATTGGTTTGGTATGTTGTTACTACATGTGAAGGACATAACCAACTGTAAAAATATGAGCGGATAAAATCAAGTAATAAATATTTGTGATAAGGCTAATAATAGCACTTACCTCTGACTTGATAAGTACATTGACAATTGCATGTAGGCAGATCATTGTATGACTAAGTTTTATAATCCTGCATTTTTTAATAATGAATTACTAAATATCAACAATAAATGAATCGGTTTGCGAAAGTTTTTGATATTGCTAGATAAGTAATTGTGCAGATAATACGGCCAATAACAGAGTGAAGAAAAGAGGCGTAGACATGGATGAATCTAACCCGACAATCAGTGTCCGCCGAGGCGAAGAGATGGACCCAGGGCAGTTAGACCGAGTACTGAAAAAGGTAGTGCCAGACTTACAGGGTCAGATAAATATCAAACAGTTTCCATCGGGAGCATCTAATTTAACCTACCTAATTACCTATGATAACCAAGAGCTAGTATTGCGTAGGCCACCGCTGGGGACTAAGGCTGCCAGTGCGCATTCCATGATTCGTGAATATCGTGTGATCCATGCTTTACAGAAGGAGTATCCAGCCGTTCCAAAGGGGTTATTTTATACCGATGATATATCTCTTTTGGGCTCTGAGTTTTATCTTATGGAAAAAGTTGATGGAGTTCTGGTGAAAGATAAAATCCCGGTAGAGTGGGCTTTTACCAAGGGTGATCATCGTTTGTTTAGTCAAGTGATCTTCGATAAGTTAATTGAGTTGCATCAGGTAGATATTGAGGCTGCAGGACTAACGGAGTTTGGTACGCCAGAAGGTTATGCAGCACGACAGATAGTCGGCTGGAATAAGCGCTTTGTGAATGCCAAAACAGCTGATATCCCTGGGTTTGATGACGTGCGAGAGTGGCTAGTTGCTACTATTCCAGATGAAAGCAACAGCACATTACCTGCCTCTCTTCTGCATGGTGATTATCGTATCGATAATGTTATGCTCGACCCTAAAGACCCCTTTAAAGTAGTTGCCGTGTTGGATTGGGAAATGGCCGCTCTTGGTGATCCACTGATGGATTTGTCTAATGCATTAGCTTATTGGGTGCACAACGATGATCCTATCGTGCTCAAAAGTATTTTAAAGCAGCCATCAGATATGCCAGGCATGATGCGGCGAGAGGAGATTATTGCCCATTACGGGGATAGAACCGGTTTAGATACGTCGCGCTGGGATTTCTATGAAGTTTACGGCTACTGGCGCTTGGTCGTTATCTTACAACAATTGTACTTTCGGTATGTTAACAAACAAACCCAAGATGTACGCTTTGCAAACTACGGTCAAGCTGTTTCTGATCTTGGTAAGTATTGCCAGCAGTTAATTGCTAAATCCAGGCTGTAAAAAATAAATAGATAAAAATAAAGGGTTATTCTATGGAGAACGTTAAGTCCGCAAGGAATGCCACAGGGATACTTATTTTCTTGTTGGTTTTGAATATAAA
>DNBN01000017.1:4644-6306 GCA_003491845.1 Porticoccaceae bacterium
TATCATAAACATGATTGATCGCACATTAATCACTAGTTTCGGATCATCCATTATCTCTGACCTTAACTTAAGTGACTCCCAGTTTGGGTTGCTCACAGGACCTGTATTTGTATTTTTCTATTCAATAATGGGCTTATTTATGGGTGCGCTAGCGGATCGAGTGCATCGGCCACGACTTATAGCGGCAGGGCTTATTCTCTGGAGTGTACTGACAGCACTGTCAGGAATGGCGAAAAACTTTATGCAAATTGGCCTTTCTCGACTATTTATAGGTGTTGGAGAGTCAGTCATGGCACCCTCGGCTATTTCAATGATTGCCGATCTTTTTCCAAAAGCAAAAAGAGGTACCGCAACAGGTATCTACTATCTTGGAGTTCCCTTAGGTGCTGGAGGAAGCTTTATTGTGGCGGGTATTTTGGGGCCCATGATCGGTTGGCGAAATTGCTTTTTTGTGTTGGGTATAACCGGGTTGGTTTTGGCCTTGGGACTATTGTTTTTGAAGGATCCAAAACGGGGCGCTATGGAGGGACAGAGTGTCGTAAAAGATGAAGAAAATCATGCAGATTTAATGACTGGCAATTGGCGGAACGTCATTTCTGAAATGGTTACTGTAATTAAATCAACTCCGGCCCTTGCATGGACCATGGTTGGCGCTGTGTTTTTACATATTCCACTTGGCGCTGGTCAGTTTGCTATCGTATGGCTAGAGCGGGAGAGGGGTTTTGGTATAGGTGAAATCAGCGCTACTTATGGGCTCATCTATATTATATTTGGTACCGCAGGTACTTTTTTAGGAGGTATGCTCAGCGATTGGTACCAAAAACACTATAAAGGCGGAAGAGTTAGATTTCTTGCATACTTAATGTTGTCCATGACCCCGCTGTTAATTTCCTTTCGATTTGTTTCGCCCTCATCTTCATTATTTTATATAGGAATGGCAGCTGGTATGTTCAGTGTTAGTTCTTTTTACGGCCCTGCATTCTCAACGGTGCAAGATTTAACACCGGTGCGATTACGGGGTGTTATGACCGGACTATTATTAGTGGCCTGTAATCTTCTTGGGCTTGGGATTGGTGCTCTAATGACCGGTATTCTCAGTGATCTGTTTTCAGCAAATGGTATTTTCGAACCTCTAACTAAAGCTCTTCTGACTGCAGATATTCTCTCCTGGGGGGCGCCAGCTAGCTTTATTGCTGCATCTATTTATATTGAAAGGATTCGATTGAAAGTCTAAAAACACAGCTCTTGTGATGCAAAATTTGGCATAAGGTCTTATGTTAGTGGCATAGAATCCGAAGATTAAATCACTATAGCAACGTAGTATAAAAGCTCGTTAATGTTGTGATTCGATATCCATCAGGGAGTCTGTAGCATGAGTATGAAAAGCCTACGTATAGCAGGTGCTAGCGGTTTTTGGGGAGATGCTGCAAGAGCAACTCCACAGCTACTTAAGGATGAAAATGTTGACTTCATCGTTTATGACTACCTTGCTGAAATCACCATGTCAATCATGGCTAGGGCTCGGGCTAAAAATCCAGAAACCGGTTACGCTTTAGATTTTGTGAGTGCGGCCATGAAGCCTAACCTTGCAGAAATTGCTCGCCAAGGCGTGCGGATTGTATCAAATGCCGGGGGAGTCAACCCTAAGGCTTGTGCTGATGC
>DNBN01000017.1:6530-16188 GCA_003491845.1 Porticoccaceae bacterium
GCTTGTGCTGATGCCTTGCGTGAAGTAATTGCCGCCCTAGGGCTAAATCTCAAGGTTGCCTGTGTGTTGGGCGATGATTTAATTGCTGACTGTGCGGCAATAGCGGCAAAAGACTTTCCTGAAATGTTCACCGGAGAGAGTTTTCCCGATATTGATAAGATTGCAAGTATTAATGCTTACCTCGGCGCATTCCCTGTGGCAAGAGCTCTGCGTGAGGGCGCTGATATTGTTGTTACCGGCCGTTGTGTTGACAGTGCAGTCACCCTAGGTGCATGCATCAATGCCTTTGGATGGACGGATGAAGATCTTGATCAACTGGCAATGGGATCTCTTGCAGGCCATATTTTAGAGTGCGGGCCTCAGGCTACTGGAGGCAATTTCACTGACTGGGAGCTGTCTCATGATATTGAAAATATAGGGTATCCTATCGCAACGATTAGTGCTGATGGCAGCTTTATATGTTCTAAGCCTGAGTCCACTGGTGGTCTTGTTTCAGTGGGCACTATTGCTGAACAGATGGTATATGAAATTGGTGATCCCCAAGCATATATTCTACCTGATGTAGTCTGCGATTTCTCCCAAGTCACGTTGATAGATGTAGGCGAAAATCAAGTAAAAGTAAAAGGCGCGATTGGATCGCCAGCCCCAGATAGTTACAAAGTATGCAGTACCTATGCAGATCAATTTCGTGGTGGCACCACTATGACCTTTTATGGCTTTGATGCCGATAAGAAAGCCAATAAACTTGCTGCTGCTATTTTTAAAGCGTCTCGAAAAACGCTAAAGATGTTTAGATTACCCGATTACACTGAAACTAGTGTTGAACTGATAGGTGCCGAAAGTCAGTATGGAGCCAATGCAGCCTTGGTCAATTGTCGTGAACTGTCTATGAAAATTGCTGTAAAGCATCCAGATCCTGCAGGTATCGGTATTTTACTGAAAGAATGTGTGGGTCTTGGGTTGGCTACCCCTCCTGGATTATCTGGGTTTGCTGGGGCACGACCTAAACCTTCCCCTGTGGTACGGCTTTTTTCTTTTGAATTACCTAAAAGCGAAATTAAAATTAAAATTGAAATGGATGGTAATGTTATTGACTGTCCTGATTCGGTAGGGACACCCTTTGATCTGAATCATATTATTAGGCCAATAGCCCCAGTAGTTGGGCAGCAAGATGATTGGGTCAATGTACCTCTTATTGAACTTGCCCTTGCTCGCAGCGGAGATAAAGGCAATAAGGCTAATGTGGGCGTTATTTCGCGCAAACCTGTGTATCTGCCCTATATTTATGCGGCCTTAACCGAGCAGGTGGTTGCTGATTGTTTTGCTCATTTTTTACCTGAGGGTGCTGTTGCTCAAAGTAGCTGCTATGTGCAGCGCTATTTAATGCCTGGCGCAGATGCGATTAATTTCTTGATTCATGATGTGCTTGGCGGCGGAGGTATGGCTAGTATCCGCAATGACGCGCAAGGTAAGGGTTTTGGTCAGCTAATGTTAGCGACGTCAATTGCCGTACCTAGATCCATCTTAAATAGTGACATAGGCTAAGAGCATTACTAATGTAGCGCAACAAAGACCAATTTCAACTTATGTAAGAACCCATAGGGAGACATTTAGATGGCGGTATTTGCCTCAAAAATAAACACCAGTTCAGAAACTTTTCAGCGTCAACGAAAAGAAATGCTAGCCCTTGTTGATAGACTTAATGAGCTTAATGGTCGTGGACGTGTTATTTCTGAAAAACGTAAGCCGCGGTTTGATGCTCGAGGTCAATTAACGCCTCGAGAACGCCTTGCAAGGCTACTTGATCCTGGTATGCCTTTTTTAGAGATCGGTAATATCGCAGGTTATATGGTGGACACTAAGAAAGAAGAAAAATCAATTCCTGGATCGACAGTTATTTCTGGTATTGGATTTATTTCCGGAGTTCGATGTGTGGTCGTTGTTGATGACAGCGGTATTTTAGCGGGCTCTTTGACTACTGCCGGAGGTTACAGAATTCGTCGCGCAGAGCAGATATCGCTCGAGCAAAAATTACCTTTTGTACACCTTGTAGAGAGTGCCGGTGGTGATTTGATGAACTACACCGTAGAAGGTTTTAGTGTCGGTGGCGCCCTGTTTGGCGCTTTAGCACAATTGAGTAAAGCCGGTATTCCAGTGATTTCTATACTGCATGGTTCTTCTACTGCTGGGGGTGCATACATGCCTGGTCTTAGCGATTATGTTATTGCCATCAAAGGAAAAGGTAGAGCTTTCTTGGCAGGGCCGCCGCTTCTAAAGGCTGCCACAGGAGAAATTGCCAGCGAAGAGGAACTAGGTGGTGCCGAGATGCATGCCACAACTTCTGGTTTAGCTGAGTATCTTGCCGAAAATGATGGCCAGGGAATTCAGATATGTCGCGAAGTGATTGATCGGTTGCAGTGGAATGATAACTGTCCATTGACGGGTAAAAAGGCCTATGCCGAGCCTATTTATGATCCGGATGAATTGGCAGGCGTTATTCCTACAGATTATCGAACACCCTATGATATGCGAGAACTAGTTGCGCGAGTGGTTGATGGGTCTGACTTTTTAGACTTCAAGCCGCGTTTTGGTGTATCTACTGTTTGTATTCAAGCTAAGATCTTTGGTCAAGCCGTGGGTATTATTGGAAACAATGGGCCCATTGATCCTCAAGGAGCAAATAAGGTTACTCAGTTTTTACAGCTACTAGACCAGGCTAATATTCCTGCGCTGTTTTTTCAAAATACCACAGGATATATCGTTGGTACTAAGTCCGAACAGGCGGGCATGATTAAGCATGGTTCTAAAATGATCCAAGCGGTGCGGAATATAGATGTTCCTCGAATTACTTTTATGACTGGTGCAAGCTTTGGTGCGGGTAATTATGGCATGTGTGGTCGAGGCTATGATCCAGATTTTTTATATACTTTTCCCAATGCCAAGATGGGCGTTATGGGAGGTGAGCAGGCAGCTAAAACGATGTCGATGGTAGCACGAGGTAAAGCCGCTGCTATGGGTGTAGATGCAGATGAAGAGATGTTATCCCAGCAAGAAAAAGTGATGGCTAATATATTTGACTCACAGTCTGATGCCTTTTACACCTCAGGTCATATGATGGATGATGGAATGATAGATCCTCGTAACATGCGCAAAACATTGGGTATGCTGCTTGAGACAGTAAGGGAAGGCCGCTGTCGAAAGTTACGCCCAAATAGTTTTGGGGTAGCACGTATTTAACTTATTTGTGGAGGTCACCCAATGAGTGATTTAGGTAAAACAGAATTGCCGATAACGACATATTTGCTAATCGAACGGCAGCGGTCAGTGTTGACTATTTGGTTTAATCGTCCAGAGGCTAAAAACGCATTGAATGCGCAAATGACTGAAGAGCTAGTAGAAGTTCTGTCTCTGGTTAGAGATGATCGCAGTATTAGGACAATTGTACTACGTGGCAAAGGTGGTGTCTTCTGTGCTGGTGGCGACATCAAGGGCTTTAAGTCTGAAATGCAGGCTATCCACGCCACTGAAGTCGCAAAGAGCAATCGCTCCTTTGGCGATGTCATGATGATGCTTAACGAGCAACCTCAAGTCGTTATTATTCTTATAGAAGGTGCAGCTATTGGCGGTGGTCTAGGTCTGGCGTGCGTCGCTGATATTACCTTGGTAACTGAAGATGCGCGGTTTAGGCTCAGCGAGACTAGCCTTGGTATTCCCCCTGCTCAGATAGCGCCTTTTGTCTGCGAACGAGTAGGGCTGACGCAGGCACGCCGACTCATGTTGACAGGGGCGAAATTTAAAGGTCAGGAAGCCGTTACTTTGGGGATTGCGCATTATGTGGCTAAAGACACAGAGGCCTTAGAGGCGAAGTGTAGAGCTATTTTGCAGCAAATCAATGCTTGCGCCCCAAGCGCTAATGCTGTGACCAAGGGCATTCTATTTGAGGGTTTGCGCCAACCACGACCAGCGGCCTTAGATTTCGCTGCCCACGGTTTTGCCCAATGCATGCTCAGCTCTGAAGGCCGGGAAGGAGTCGCCGCATTTGTTGAAAAGCGCAAGGCCTACTGGAATGAAGAGTCACATTAAAATTTGCTTATAAAGCATAATAAACAAAGATTTAGAGTATTATATTTATGAACCACTTTAATAGTATCTTGATTGCTAACCGCGGTGAAATAGCCTGCCGAGTCATCCGTACAGCCAAGCAACTTGGTTACCGAACCATCGCAGTATATTCTGATGCTGATGCTGGAGCGCCTCATGTCTATTTGGCTGATGATGCCGTGTGCATTGGTTCAGGGCCAGTTAGCGAGTCTTATCTGAATCCAAAGCTTATTTTACAAGCAGCCGCCACTAGTGGCGCTGAGTCAATTCATCCAGGTTATGGATTTTTAAGTGAGAACGCGGCCTTTGCTGACGCGGTTGAAGATGCAGGCTTAGTATTTATCGGCCCCACTCGTGAGGCCATAGATGTGATGGGTAATAAAGCTGAGTCTAAGCGCCGTATGACTGAGGTAGGTGTACCCTGTGTGCCCGGCTACGAAGGCCATGATCAGTCTGATAAAGCACTGTTGGCTGAGGGCTTGAAAATTGACTTGCCGCTAATGGTTAAAGCTGCTGCTGGAGGTGGTGGTCGTGGTATGCGGTTAGTTCATGATCGGGCTGAATTAAGCAATGCAATTAAATTGGCGCGTGCTGAAGCCGAAGCAGCCTTTGGTTCAGGAGAGCTGATTTTAGAAAAAGCTATTATTAAACCCCGGCATGTTGAGATACAGGTGTTTGCTGATACCCTAGGTAACATAGTTCATTTAGGTGAACGAGATTGCTCAGTTCAGCGCCGTCACCAAAAAGTGGTTGAGGAAGCACCTTGCCCGGTAATGACGCAGGCACTTCGAGAAAAAATGGGGAAATCGGCTATAGCAGCTGCTCAAAGTGTTAATTATCGAGGAGCTGGTACGGTAGAGTTTCTTTTGGATGAAAGCGGTTTCTTCTATTTCCTTGAAATGAATACGCGTTTACAAGTTGAGCATCCGGTGACAGAGCTTATTACCGGACTCGATCTTGTCGCACTTCAGATCAGCGTTGCCCAGGGGCACCCCTTAGGTTTTAGTCAAGCGGATGTTTGCTTAGACGGTCATGCCATTGAGGTTCGGCTGTACACTGAGGATCCCAGTCAGGACTTTTTACCTGCTTCAGGCCCGGTTGATTTGTGGTCGCCTGCCTCTGGGTTCGGCGTGCGTATCGATGACGGTATAATCTCTGGGCAGTCGATCTCACCGTTTTATGATCCGATGGTAGCCAAGATCATTGGCCATGGTCCAACTCGCGAAACAGCTCGTTTAAGACTTATTGATGCACTTAGAGAAACCGTGCTTTTCGGTACTCCAAACAACAAAGATTTTTTGCTTAAGTGCCTAGAGAATCCTCGTTTTATAGCGGGGGCTGCAACGACCGCCTTTATCGAAGAGGAATTTTCAAATCAGGACTTAACTGTTTCTTTGCCAACGTTTACGGACAGTGCTGTAGCGGCAGTAATAGAGCTTTATTTAGAGGCTCAGATGCATTTTGACAGCAGTTTATTGGTCAGTAATGGACTTAAGAATTGGACTATCGCAAGTGCTATGGTATCGCGTAAGCGATACCAATTTGCTGAGATTACTTATGATCTTGCTATTTCTCCCAAAGATTGCTCTGCGGATATCTATGAAGTAACAGATATCTCCAGTGGACAAACAATCACTATTAAAGTTGATTCCGTGTCTGAGAATTCATCGGTATTATACGTAGATGGACTTAAACACGTGGCCCAGTTCAAATGGCTACAGCAGGGACAGTTGCATTGTTCTGTTAAAGGACGCAGTGCTTTTTTTAAAGACCAAATAATCCTTGATGGTGCAGCTGATGAAACTATGGGTGGTGGGCGTGTTGTAGCGCCTATGCATGGCCTACTATTAGATGTCTTAGTCCAATCAGGTGATCAGGTTATAAAGGGTCAAACCTTAGCGGTGCTTGAGGCAATGAAAATGCATTATGAGATCCAGGCCGAAATAGATGGCACTGTGGCTGAGGTGACCGCTGTGCTTGGCAAGCAGGTTGCTGCTGATGATGTACTTTTAGAAATTGATGAAAATGAATGATAGGGTAAGATAAGTAGATGCTTAATCTAAAGTTGATGTTACCCAAAGAGTGATATATTGCTAGGGAATAGGGGACATTTAAAACAATTATTATAAACTAGGGTTATCTATGGCTTTAAAACTTTGGCATTGCGCCGGATCAAGATCCATCAGGCCACTTTGGACTATGGAAGAAATGAATCTTGACTACGAGCTGGAGGTTATGCAGTTTCCACCACGGTTTGTCCACAGTGGTTATACTGACATTAACCCAATAGGTACAGTTCCTTTTTTTACCGATGATACACCGGGCGGTATTAATGTTGTTCAGATGACAGAGTCTGCCGGTATTAGTCAGTATCTGGTTAACCGTTATGGACCAACTGATTTGGCGGTGGGAGTAACTGAAGCTGATTACGGTGAATATCTAAATTGGCTGCATCGAAGTGACGCTACCTTGACCTTCCCGCAAACACTAGTGTTGCGTTATACCCATCTAGAACCAGAGGCAACACGACTGCCCAAGGTTGCAGATGATTACACCAAGTGGTTCTTCTCACGTCTACGCTCTGTAGAGCTAGCCACCGAAAAGCATCAGTTTCTTGTGGCAGATCGCTTTACCATTGCTGATATTGCCGTTGGTTATGCACTTTATCTTGCAGAATCTTTGGGTTTAGCGGAGGATTTTAAACCCAATACTAGCGCCTATTATGCACGTCTTAAAGAACGTCCTGCCTTTAAAAAGGCTACATCAATGTAGTTGCGTAGAGGTTTAAGCGTTCTACAATAATAAAAATAGGGAATTGTATGAAACAGCATGCTGTATATCCAAATCTATTCTCACCCTTAGACCTTGGTTTTACATCTATTAAGAACCGCGTGCTCATGGGCTCTATGCACACGGGCTTGGAAGAGGCTGATGATGGTTTTCCAAGGCTGGCAGAATACTTTGCAGAGCGAGCTAGGGGCGGTGTAGGTATGATGATTACCGGCGGCATTTCGCCTAACATGGAAGGAGGTTTTGGAGCAAAATTATCAACCCCAGAGGAAGCAAAAGACCATCGTTTGGTGACGTCTGCGGTGCATGCAGTTGATCCAGATATAAAGATTTGTATGCAAATACTCCATGCCGGTCCCTTAGCTGGCACTTCATCCTGTGTGGCGCCCTCAGCAATTCCATCTAGGATTGCTCGGATGGTACCTAATGAACTGGACGAAACGGGAGTACAAAAGCAAATTGATGACCATGTGCAGTGCACAAAAATGGCTCAGCTAGCCGGTTACGACGGCGTCGAAATCATTGGCTCTGCGGGCTATTTACTGAGTACCTTTCTAGTGGAGAAAACCAACCAGCGAGATGATCAATGGGGCGGCAGTTACGAGAACCGAATGCGTTTCCCGCTAGAGATCATGCGCCGCTGTCGTGCTGAAGTCGGTGAGAACTTTATATTAATTTTTCGTATTGCGGCTATGGATATGCTCCAAGGCGGAATGTCTTGGGATGAAGTGGTATTGCTTGCCAAAGAAATGGAGAAGGCGGGTGCCACGATTATAAGCACTCACTTTACCTGGCATGAGTCCACCGTACCGACCATCGCAACCATGGTGCCAAGAGCAGCCTTTGCTGGCGTTACGGGCCGTTTACGTAAAGAAATTAAGATTCCCACCATCACTAGTAACCGCATCAATATGCCAGATGTTGCTGAACAGGTGTTGGTAGATGGCCATGCAGACATAGTCTCTATGGCGCGTCCTATGTTGGCCGATGCGGAGTTGGTGAACAAAGCGTTTGAAGGCAGAGAAGATGAAATTAATACCTGCATCGCCTGCAATCAGGCCTGTTTAGACCATACGTTTGGAGGTAAGTCAGTCAGTTGCTTGGTTAATCCACGAGCTGCCCATGAAACCCTGCTTAATTATCGAATCACCGCATCGCCAAAAAAGATTGCTGTCATTGGCGCAGGTCCAGCTGGAATGTCCTATGCCACCGTTGCGGCGCAGCGCGGTCATCATGTGAGTTTATTTGACGCGGCCACTGAGATTGGTGGCCAGTTCAATTTGGCCAAACAGATACCGGGCAAAGAAGAATTTTATGAAACACTGCGTTACTACAAGCGCATGCTAGAAATACATAAGGTCGATGTCCGTCTCAATACCACGGTGTCTGCAGAGCAACTCAAACAGGATGACTTTGATCATGTCGTGGTCGCTACAGGTATCACGCCTCGGACGCCAGAGATCGAAGGTATCGATCATCCCAGTGTGGTCAGTTACATCGACGTAATTCGGGGTAACTGTGAAGTGGGCCAGCGCGTGGCTGTCATGGGGGCCGGCGGTATTGGCTTTGATGTTTCCGAGCTTATTATGCATAGCGGCGTCTCAGGCGCGTTGGATCGAGATGTATTTGCTAAAGAGTGGGGCATAGATTTTGAAAATCATCCCCGCGGCGGTGTCACAGGCGTTAAGCCTGAGATTGCAAAAGCTGATCGAGAGGTCTACTTACTGCAGCGCAAATCTAGTCCGGTTGGTCGAGGTTTAGGCAAAACGACGGGTTGGACTCACCGTATCTCTCTTGCTCAACGGGGAGTAAAAATGCTCAATGGTCTTGAATATCATAAAATCGATGATCAAGGTCTGCATATCAGTACCGATGGTATGCCTGAGATACTCGAGGTTGATACCGTGATTATTTGTGCCGGACAGTTGCCAAAGCGTAGCTTGTTTGATGAAGTAACGACAATGGGTATGTCGGCAACGCTGGTTGGTGGTGCTTTTGAAGCTTCAGAATTAGATGCCAAGGCGGCCATTAGTCAGGCTAGTTATTTAGCAGCTGATATTTAAGTTCGCTCGCTATTTTTATATGACGGTAACCTTAGCCGTTGCTGCGGTTGCTCGAGGTTTATTTATATCAATACACCCCGTTGGCCGATTTTGTTGTCGCATGCTATCAAGGCTTGTGCGCACTTTTCCTTGCGAGGTTGGATCGAGAGCTTAATTTGGTGGTTGTCTCAATCTAACAGGAAACATGACCAGTGGGACGCTTTTAAACCCACTGCTATCTATTGACGCTTTGCGTGCCATATTCTAAAGTTATGTTAGGTTGGTTATAAACACGGCTATGTTCTGCATGGCAATCATAAGAGAGGAGCTAAGAAAGTGGATATTAAGTTTTCAGCTGATGACATTGCATTTCGTGATGAAGTAAGAGCGTTTTTTGCCGCAGAATATCAGGGCGGTGCGTCGACTCGCTTGGGCGATAACGTAGAAGTCGATTACAAAAGCGGTATTGTTGCTTGGCAAAAAAAACTGCATGCCAAAGGCTGGATCGCTCCAGGTTGGCCAACAGAGTATGGCGGCACTGGCTGGACTAGCACACAAAAATTTATTTATGAGACCGAACGTGGATTGGCAGGTATTCCTGATGTAGTCCCCTTTGGTTTAAAGATGGTAGCGCCGGTTATTTATACTTTTGGTACCGAAGAGCAAAAAGCACGTTTTTTACCGCGCATACTCAGCAGTGATGATTGGTGGTGTCAGGGTTACTC
>DNBN01000017.1:16466-17176 GCA_003491845.1 Porticoccaceae bacterium
CCGGGCGCTGGGTCAGACTTGGCGGCCTTAAGTACCTCTGCAGATTATGCGGGTGACAATTACATTGTTAATGGCCGCAAGATCTGGACTACCTTTGCGCAATACGCCGACTGGATTTTCTGCTTAGTGAGAACCTCCAAGGGTATTCGTCGTCAAGAAGGCATTAGCTTCTTGCTGATCGACATGAACACTCCGGGTATTACGGTTAAGCCTATCGTCACTATTGACGGCAAGCACAGCCTCAACGAAGTATTATTTGAAGACGTAGCGGTGCCTACTGAGAACCTTATTGGTGAGCAGGACAAAGGCTGGACCTACGCTAAGGCGCTATTGGCGCACGAGCGCACCGGTATGGCAGAAGTGGCGGACTCCAAGCGTATGCTTGACGGTCTTAAGCAGCGCGCGACGGCTGAGATTAATGGCGGTAAGCCAATGATTGAGGATCCCGTCTTCCAAATGCGCATGTCAGACATTGAAATGGAACTCATGGCATTAGAGTACACCGAGCTCCGTGTATTTGCCTCCATGGCGTCTGGCGGCATGCCGGGACCTGAGTCTTCATTGTTAAAAATCAAAGGTACTGAGATTAGTCAGGCTATTCATGAACTGCAACTGCAGTTAGCAGCCAACTATGGTGGTGCATTGCCCAGTGACCTTAGCAGCGATGAGCTTGGTCATGACTTTGCCGCTGAAGCGCGTGGCAAGTACAT
>DNBN01000137.1:0-2341 GCA_003491845.1 Porticoccaceae bacterium
TCCAATCGTATTATTAATGAGATTACTGAAGTTTCTCGCGTTACCTATGATGTTTCCAGCAAGCCGCCGGCGACTATTGAGTGGGAGTAGTCGGGCAGGTGTAACCCATTGATTTATATAGAGTTGAGAGTTACAAACTTGTTACAAACCACCCCTAAAACAGGGGGTTTTACAAAGAAAGTTACAAACGGTTGCGATTACTGCAAATCATAAGTAGCATTTAAGAATAGCAGCGTTAAATCACGCTGATACGCGATAAATGGGGCTTATTCTGTTCTAGTACATTACTAGTTAACATTTGGCCTGGTTTCGTGACGTGCAGATTGCGGCAAATATCGACTAAAATATTCTTGCTATGATTTTTAAAACTCGTATTCAAACAACAGACGAACACTCGTGTCTGGGCTTTTTGAGTCCAAGCCAAAAATAACACCGGCTTCCCATTTGAGTTTTTTTGGTCCCACTAATTTAGCTTGTCCCATCAGAACTGGGCCGACGCCAATGCTGTTTTGACCCGCATAAAACTCAATGCCAGGTTCGAGCGTTTGACTATAGCGGTATCGTGTTTGTAGGCTAAAGACAGATTCTAATTCGTCGTCAATACCGCTGCCCCATTCCTGCTCAATAATAAAATTGGTTGTGCCGCTCCAGTGGCCAAATTCTTTTTCGGCAATGAGTCCAATGCTGGCTTCATAGATATTGTTACCGATGCCTTTAGAAAGTTCTGCAAGAACTCCCCAGTCTGCCCAATACTCACCCTGTTCGGTGAGCTGCCATTTTATTTCCATCTCTATCGATTGCAGGTCCAAACTCTCGCTGCTTGATCCTTGGCCAACCAAATAAGCCTCTATAAACAAGCGATCACTAAGCGATCGGCCGTAGGCTAAACGATACAGTCGAGTATTATCAGCAATGCCAGATTGGTTATTCTGTTGCAGCAATCGTATCTCTAGCTCTTGCTCAAGGGGCTGAACATAGGGGTGGTAGATCTTATCGATCACTATTCCGTCAGCGAGTAACGGGGAGCTTAATGATACGAATACTAATGATAGTAAAAGCAGTGCGCTACGCATCATTCCCTCTTACTGGTTGCACCTGTTGTTTCTTCTTATCTGGATAATATCTAGGCATAAAATTTGCACCAGTAACCAGTGTCACCCCCAGTATATACGCGGCCGCCTGAATTGGCGAAGGAGTAGCCTCATAACCTACGAGTGCATATAGGAGCTGACCGAATATTGAGGTCTCTGCAACAAGTGTTGATGAGTTCCAAATAGGAGGGCTTTGGGTCAGCCAGTCAATTTGCATCAGTAAAAGGGTGGACTGAGAGAGCATATTGCCAGCGAACAGGGCTAGTAAAACTAGGCAGGCAGCGCGCCTTTCGCGACCAGCATGGTCGACCAGGCTATAAAATAAGAGTATGCCTATACTGGCGCCAATGCTAAACCCTAAGGCACCACCAGTGAGCACTTTTTGAAAGTTTTCGGTATAGATAAAGCCACTAAGGTAGAGAATGATTTCCTGACCTTCTCGCACTACGGCGCAAAAAATGATGATTATTGCGCAATGGCTAAAGGCAGCTACTTTGCCTGGCTGGGGGTTTAGCGGGTCTATAGTTGCTGTGAGCCACACTGCTAAGGCAATTGTCAGGCAGATGATAGTTTGGAAGAGCGCATTTAGTAGTTCCTGACCTGCATAGTCGAACCATTCAGAGATAATGCCCATTTGGTTGGCTAGTATCGCGGCAACACAGCCGCCAGAGATTAGCGCTATTGGTAGCCAACGTTTGCTGTCATGCACTCGAGTACTGACTGCTAACAGTACGCCTATTAGTAGTGCAGCTTCTAATGTTTCTTGAAGAATTAAAATAACAGCGTTAGGTAGCATAATAAGTTCTGGTTAGTTGACAAGAATTTTACCTTGCGCCGTTTTTGGATAGAATTCACCAAAAAATGGGTAGGTGCCGGGACTAAGGGGGCCAATAAAAATCACTGCTTTACTATTACCGATAATTACTTTTTCACGATTTAATTCATAGCTTTCAAATTCTTCTGGTGTGGGGTCATTGTTAATTATCAGAAGTTTTATTTTTGTATTGGCCGGCACGCTAAATTCCGATGGATAAAATAGATGATCTTTGATCTCGATCTTTATGATGGGCGCTGCTTGCGAAATCGGACTAACAGCAATTGCCAGTAGAAGACCAAAATAGAAGAGGATTCTTTTTATGATTAGCCGGTTCATGATTGCTTGCTATCCAAAGTGACTGGGATGATGGCTGAAAAGTGCAATGTAAATGCAGTGCCAGAGGCAAATGATGATGGCTCGAGGGTTATCTCAC
>DNBN01000137.1:2571-4060 GCA_003491845.1 Porticoccaceae bacterium
TATCTCAGCGTTATAAAGTTCTGCAATCCGTTTAACGATAGCCAAGCCAAGACCGCAGCCGGATTCTCCAGAAGTATGACGATCGCCACCGACGCGGTAGAATCGTTGGAATAGCCTCTCGTGCTCATAGGTTGGAATTCCCGGCCCCGAGTCTTCAACAAGTAACACCACCTGATCATTTTCTCGTTTGATCTTGACTATAATATGCCCGCCGTTGGGCGTGTATTTGTTCGCGTTACTAAGTAAATTTTGGATCAATGTGGTTAATGAAAATTTATCCCCTAGAATCAGCTGCCTTTGACCAAAAAATTCAATCTGTTGGTTTTTGCGTTCATAGTTGTCATATTCTTCAGCTATAACTTGTTGTGCCAGGCTGGTTAAATCAATAGCCTCAAAGCGAGTATGGTATTCGTCTGGAGAGGTGCGGTAGAGCGCTAAAATCTGCTCCACAACATGCTCGAGCTGATGGGTAATTTTCTGCAGTTCGCCGAACTCCTTATTCCTTTCGGGTTGTTCTTGACTGATATTATACAGCTGTACTTTTAAGCTGCTAATCGGGGTACGTAGCTCATGAGCTGCATCTGAGGCGAATTGTTTTTCTCGTAGCAAAGAAGATTTTAACCTCGCTAAAAGATCATTAGACGAGCTGACAATTTGCGACAACTCTTGGCTGTTAACGGCTATTGATAATGGGCTCAAGTCATTTGCCTGCTTGTCGCCTAACTCATGTGCTAGTCGGCGCATGGGATGCAATCCGCGGCTCACCACGATCCATATTAATACTGCCAGAATTGGCAGGCCAATCACGGCTGGGAGCACAGCTTTCAGAGCGATATTTTCGGCGAGACTAAATCGAACATCCTGACGTGCAGCGACTATTATCCACTGCGCGTTAATGGTGTTGTAATAACTGTAAGTCCGCCAACGATAACCCTCAAAGTTGTGATAGCGAAACCCAGATTGCAACTTACCTAGGATAGTTTGCGAAGCATTGTCAGAAGATCCTATTAAATTGCCGCCCTGCCAGACCTGAAATGCGGTATCGCTGCTGTCGACATTACGAACGATACTCTGAACATTTATATTAGCGATTAGTTTGGCTTTTTCTACCAACTGGCTATCAAACATTCGCTCGACTTCCTGCAGGCTGGTTTCATAACCACGCAAGGCAGAAATAAAACTAAATAGTGTAACGACTGCGAGAATTACTGTGACCAAAAATACGCGAATCGATTTCACAGTTGATTGACCCGATAACCGACGCCGCGCACAGTTTTAATGAAATCACTGCCTAGCTTTTTGCGCAGGTTGTGGATATGCACTTCCAGTGCGTTACTGGAGACTTCTTCGCCCCAGCTATACAGCCTATTCTCCAGAACAGAGCGAGTTTGTACTCGGCCGACGTTTTCCATCAGGCTGCGCAATAAACTGTATTCGCGGCGTGCCAATTCCACCATTTTGCCACTCCTGGATTCCAAGGTTGGTGTGG
>DNBN01000301.1:0-582 GCA_003491845.1 Porticoccaceae bacterium
CCATCAACTGGCAAGGCAACACCGGTCATAAAGCTTGCCGAAGGCAAAGCAAAATTGAGGGTACCATGCGCAACTTCTTCAGGTTCAGCATAACGCTTCAACGCGACCCGGCGGCGCGCGTAAACCGTTTTTTGATCATCAGGAATAGCTTGGGTCATGCCGGTGTTAATAGGCCCAGGACAAATACAGTTAACAGTAATACCCTCACCACCCAGCTCTACTGCTAGGGAGCGAGTTAGGCCAATTACGCCGTGTTTCGCTGCCGTGTACGGGCTACCGAACTTAGTGGCACCTAGGCCTTCAGTGGAGGCAATGTTGATAATTCTAGGGTTAGTGGACTGTCGCAAATGAGGCAAGGCCGCGCGAATGGTGCGAGTTTGCGCCGTCAATAAAACTGCAAACGTTTTATCCCAAGCGTTGTCATAATCCTCACCGTCAATAGGCGTAAAAATAGAAATACCCGCATTGTTGATCAAAATATCTATACCACCGAAGTGGGCGGCCACTTCGCCTATGACCCGATCTATGGCAGCGCCATCAGATAAATCTAGTGTCCAACCATGAGCGGTTTTACCCGCCGCA
>DNBN01000301.1:840-1303 GCA_003491845.1 Porticoccaceae bacterium
AAGCCCGCCCTGATTTATATCGATGGCTGCAACTTTGGCGCCTTGAGCGGCAAATAACTTTGCCGTCGCCGCTCCCATACCTGACCCTGAGCCGGTGACAATGGCCACCATACCTTCAATTGAACGACTTAATTCTGTCAACGCCATTTTACTGCCTTACCCATACGGAAATTTCTAATTGTTTACTGTCGCGCCCTTTGCCCTGCTTGTTCCAGCAAAAGCTTTGCCGGGAAGCCAATTACTCGGGAGCTGTTACTACAAAGCCAACAGGCACTAACCTAAAAGGACACTACCAAGGATGCACTTGCACAGGCATGGTGGCATAACCGCGCACAAAGCTTGATTGCACCCGCTCAATATCACCTACCACTTCAACCTTTTTGAAGCGCTTCATAATTTCTTCCCAAAGCACGCGCAATTGCATTTCAGCCAACCGATTACCCATACAGCGGTGGACACCAAA
>DNBN01000301.1:1540-6708 GCA_003491845.1 Porticoccaceae bacterium
CAGCGGTGGACACCAAAACCAAATGCCAAATGGTGACGTGCATTAGGTCGGTCAATCCAGAAACGATCAGGCTGATCTATGACCTCGCCGTCGCGGTTACCTGAGACATACCACATGGCGATCTTGTCACCCTTCTTCATTTGCTGACCACCAAACTCAACATCGCGTAATGCTGTGCGACGCATATAGGCCAAAGGGGTCTGCCAACGAATAATTTCTGAAACCATGTTTGGAATAATTGAGGTATCAGCACGGAGTTTATCGTACTCACCGGGGTTTTGATTGAGGGCCAGAACGCCACCGGAAATGGAATTTCTTGTAGTGTCATTGCCGCCGACGATGAGCAAAATCAGGTTTCCCAAAAACTCCATTGACGGCATATTTTGCGTGTCCTTGCCATGAGCCAGCATGGAAAGTAAGTCCGATTTAACCGGCTGAGCGGCTCTCTCGTCTCGAAGTTTGGTGAAGTATTCTAAACACTCCAGTAATGCCGCTCGACGCACGGGCTCTGGTGTAGGGCCACCACCTAACTCGCCGGATGTGGCCATATCTGACCAATAAGTGAGCTTATGCCGTTCAGCAAACGGAAAGTCGAATATTGTTGCCAACATTTGGGTAGTCAGCTCTACCGAGACTAAATCAACCCAATTGAAAGTCTCGCCAATAGGCAGCGAATCTAAAATAGTTTCGGCGCGACTTCTAATGGTGCCTTCTAACTTGGCCAAATTCATTGGCGCCACGACCCCTTGCACGGTCTTTCTTTGGGCGTCGTGCTTGGGCGGGTCCATACCAATGAAATTTGCAGTTTCAAAATCTGCGGGGCGATCGCCTAACACAATCCCAGAGTCAGAAGAAAAATCTTGGAAGTTTTTTTCCATCGCCATGATGTCGTTAAACCGGGTCAGCGACCAATAAGGACCAAAAAGACTGTCCTTACAATAATGTACTGGCGCCTCTTTACGTAGCCGGGCGAAATATTCCCAATGCGTATCTGACTGAAATAGGTCTGCTCTACTAACATCTATCTCCTCTAAGGGAATATCTGCTACCGATGCATAATCTTGTGCAACTGACTCCGACATTTTGATCTCCTCATTTTCCTCTCACCAGACAATACACCCTGAGAGAATTTCGTGCGAGT
This sequence comes from Porticoccaceae bacterium, assembly GCA_003491845.1. Taxonomy (GTDB): domain Bacteria; phylum Pseudomonadota; class Gammaproteobacteria; order Pseudomonadales; family Porticoccaceae; genus HTCC2207. The sequence goes on from DNBN01000301.1 coordinate 2,682, forward strand.
GGCTAAAATCGCACTTAAATTCTCGTTTTAAATCCTGGCAAAGGGTAATCTGCGAGCATGAAATCACTTAACTTCGATAACCAGTTCACCGCCCAAATGCCGGCGGACGCCGACACTGGCTCCCAGCGCAAGCAACTTAAAAATGCCCTCTTTGCTAGGGTCAATCCAACCCCGGTCAGCGCGCCAACACTGATTCACTATTCAGAGGACGCGGCCCAGCTATTGGGTTTAAGCGCAGAAGAGTGCACAAGCGATGAGTTTTTGCAGGTCTTTGCTGGTAATAAGCAAATTGCGGGTATGGACGCACACGCGACCTGCTATGGCGGTCACCAGTTTGGCAATTGGGCCGGGCAGCTAGGCGACGGCCGCGCCATCAACTTAGGTGAAGTTGAATTAGGCGGCACCCACCTCATGCTGCAGTTAAAAGGCGCAGGTCCGACGCCGTTTTCTCGAACAGCCGATGGCTTGGCGGTATTGCGCTCGTCACTCCGAGAATACCTCTGCTCAGAAGCCATGTATTACCTGGGCGTGCCCACAACTCGAGCCCTGTCCCTGATCACCACAGGTGAAGACGTGGTTCGAGACATGCTGTATGACGGCAATGCGGCGCCCGAGAAAGGCGCTGTAGTGTGCAGGTTAAGCAGTTCATTTGTACGCTTCGGTCATTTTCAAATGCTTGCGGCGCGCCAAGAGTTGGACCTCCTAAAAGCGTTCACAGATTTCGTCATTCAAAGAGAATTCCCAGCATTGGATAATCTAGCTGCGGATGCCAAAGGCACTTACATCGCTTGGTTTGAGGAAGTGTGTCACCGCACCGCTGACCTTATGGTGCACTGGATGCGCGTGGGGTTTGTTCACGGGGTGATGAATACCGACAATATGTCCATCATTGGCGAGACCATCGACTATGGTCCTTACGGTTGGCTAGAAGGCTTTGACCCCAACTGGACACCCAACACTACCGATGCAGGCCAGCGCCGCTACCGTTACGGGCAGCAACCAGCCATCGGTCAATGGAATTTGATGCAGTTGGCTAACGCAATATTGCCGCTAATAGAGGACTCAAAACCTCTAGAGGATGCGCTAACTGCCTATGTAACTAGATACGAAGCGGGCTGGCAAAAGACCATGACCGCTAAACTCGGGCTAAGAGCGTACGACAAAGACCTTACTGATCGACTGCTGACTTTATTAACGGTCAGCGAAACCGATATGACCTTGTTCTTCCGCGCGTTGGCAGGCATTGCCGAGGATACTCCGCAGCCCTTTACGACACTGGCGCACTGTTACTACACGCCGGAGCTTTTGAGTGATGCTGATAAAGCCCAAATTGAAACGTGGCTGGCAGATTATCTCAAGGCGGCTAAGGCTCAGGGCCAGAGTGATGAGGATAGGGCTGTTTTGATGAATCAAACCAATCCTAAATATGTATTGCGCAACTACCTTTCCCAGATCGCCATCGATAGTGCCGAGGCCGGGGACTATTCGAAGGTAGATGAGTTACTCAACGCTCTGAAAAATCCTTACGACGAACAACCTGAATACGAGCACCTGGCTGAGAAGAGACCCGAGTGGGCGCGCAATAAGGCAGGCTGTTCAATGCTTTCTTGTAGTTCCTAGTCAGTAGTTCATAAAAAGTAGCCCGTAAGATTTCGTTCGAAATGCGTAGTTCGTGATTTGCTGCGCTTATTTGCACCAATTTGCGCCAAAACAGTCTCTACAAAAACCCAGCGAAACCTTGCTGAAATAAGTCGACACAAACTGCGATAACCTGCATTAAAAAAGCCCCGGCGTCTCCGCCGAGGCTTTAATGGAAGACTTCAATAAAAGCTCCAACAAAAGCATTAAGAAGAAGGCTTCTAAAACCACTTTAATGGTTAGTGTTGGCGCTAGCCATTATCTAATTGAAAGACCATCCGGGTTTGTACCCCATGTACCCAAGTCGCCTTGCCATCAAATACCTTAGGTTTGTATTTGTAACGCAACACCGCGTCTATCGCAGCCTTGCCAAAACCGCCAGTCGGCTGAGCATCTATAACTTGTGGGTTTTGCACCCGACCTAGTTGGTCCACAGAAAACTCCAATAGCACCCAACCCTCTATGCCCCTTGCTGCCATTCGGCGCGGGTAAGTCGGTGCCACAGTCACTACAGGCAAAATACCACCATCGGTGAGCCTACCGTGACTTGGTGTGAGAATGGTGGAGGGACATCCCGCGGGCCTATTTCATCGTAGTCCCCACCGGAAGAAACTGGTATCACCAGCTTTGTCGAAGGCTGAACCTCAGGCACAGGTGGCGGCTCCAGTTTCGGCTTGTCAGCAATGACATCGCGATCCTCTACCAAACGTACAATGGTCAAATTCGCAGCGGCTGTAGGATCCGCGACCTCTATGTCGGAGCCTGAGATCAAAGATCTGCAATTGAAAAAACAAAGATGCGGTGACCAGCAAGCCGGTTAACAAAGCACAACAGTAGCGCTTTGTAGATTCACCCAGCTTTTCACCTATTGGGAACCAGAAGTCCGCAATTAGATTTCGGTTTAGTAACATACTCGCCATAGCTATTTCCTCTCATTACTGAGCCTTCTAACCATTAGAAATGTCACTGTTAAAGTATCCTAATGGTTACTTAGCTTGCTTAGACAGATCCAGAAATACGCCGCTTGGAAATATATTCACTGGGAAAAGGGACAAGTGGCATTTTTTCTCGACTAACCGGTTAATGCCCTTTCTAACCTCTCGAGCTAGTTTTGCATCCACACCAGACTACTTAGGCAAGCGCGCAATAAACGTCGTCACAGCGACGCACTCATTTAACTCAGAACTTTACCGAGACAACCCCAATGGAGAGCAACAACGCATAGGTAAGGAAAGTTGGAACCCAAACGACGAAATTCCGCAAAGACTTTTTGTTTTCCAATAGGCTACGCCAAAGATGAGAAATCAAACTATAGGAGTGAAACCAAAGATAAGCGAAACAAAAGAATGGTGGGTCGTCTGGGGTTCGAACCCGTGACCAACGGATTAAAAGTCCGGTGCTCTACCAGCTGAGCTAACTCCCCAAAACGAAGACATGAATTATCCAACATTAACAATGTTGGGTCAATAAAATTAAACAGATAATTAACTAACTAGTTCAATGACAGAGCATTAAAAAAAAAATTCAGTATTGATAACAAAAGCAGTTTGTTAATTCATGCCTGGAATTTTACCTGCAAGGCCTCTCATCATTTTACCGATTCCACCTTTTGAGAACATTTTCATCATTTTTTGCATTTCTTCAAATTGCTTAAGGAGGCGGTTTACATCTTGGACCTTAACTCCAGAACCGTTTGCAATCCTTATCTTTCTTTTTGCTTTGATAATTTCAGGCTTTGTTTTCTCTAATTTTGTCATGGAATTTATAATTGCTTCAATTTGCATCATCGACTTGTCTCCTTGTTCGGGATCTATTTTTGATGCACTACCTGCTAATTGGGATGGAAGCTTATCCATCATTGCTCCAACACCTCCCATCTTTTTCATCTGTCCAATTTGATTTTTAAAATCATCCAAATCAAAGTTTTTACCGGACTTAACTTTATCTGCTATCTTTTCAGCTTCTTTAATGTCTACATTTTTTTGGGCCTCTTCAACAAGACCGACAATATCTCCCATCCCAAGGATTCGAGAAGATATGCGATCTGGGTAAAAAACTTCCAGACCTGATACTTTTTCACTCACGCCAATATATTTAATTGGCTTCCCTGTCACATGTCTAACGGATAAAGCTGCACCGCCTCTTGAATCTCCATCTAATTTTGTCAACACAATACCAGTTAGAGGTAACGTGTCTCCAAAAGCTTTCGCTGTATTAACAGCGTCTTGTCCCTGCATCGCATCAACAACAAAAAGTGTTTCAACTGGATTTAGTATTTTGTGAAGTTCTTTAATTTCCTTCATCATTAATTCATCAATGCCCAAACGACCGGCAGTATCAAAAATAATTACATCAAAATAATGTTTTTTTGCATAAGTCAGAACGGAGG
>DNBN01000301.1:7031-7855 GCA_003491845.1 Porticoccaceae bacterium
GCTAATGTTTTAAGTTGCTCAATCGCGGCAGGTCGATAAACGTCTGCACTCACTAACAAGACCTTCTTCTTCTTTTCTTCTTTTAGAATTTTGGCTAACTTAGCGGCTGTGGTTGTTTTTCCAGATCCCTGAAGGCCGGCCATCAAAATTATAGCGGGTGGTTTTGTCGCAATATTTAACTCAGCATTATCACTCCCCATTAAGCTTGTCAGCTCATCTTGCACTATCTTAATAATTGCTTGACCTGGTGAGACACTTTTTAAAACATCAGCCCCTAACGCCTTCTCTTTTACCTTATCTATAAAATATTTAACGACAGGTATTGCGACGTCTGCTTCGATCAGTGCTATACGTACCTCCCTCATTGCATCACTGATATTTTCTTCTGTGAAGCGGGCTTGACCTCGAATTGTCTTTACTACCGATTGAAGTTTGTCTGTTAAATTTTCAAGCATAAAGTTTATTAATTTGTTAATTGTTGAATAGTTGTTATTTCCATTATAATTGTCTTTATTAATTAATTAAAATATAAACATGAATGAAACCCTTTATTTAGTTACATTGATTTTATATTTGATCCCATGCCTCTCCTCACTCTCAAATATAAAAATCATAAAAAATTATAGCGCTCTTGTTGCTGTAGGCTTAATCTCGCATGCATTGTTGATTTACAATCACATCTTTAATCAAGGTGTTGACTTAAGTTTTGCTAACTCCACATTACTATTGAGCTGGATAATTGTATTGATATATCTTTTATTGAACAGCAAATCTAAATACCGAGGATTGGAAATATTTACCTTAATTCCTGCATTAATAATAGT
>DNBN01000301.1:8148-10493 GCA_003491845.1 Porticoccaceae bacterium
CATATTATTATTGCTATGCTTGGCTATGGATTGCTTGCCTTTGGTTCTATTTTTTCTTTATTTTTACTATTATTTGAAAAAAGCTTACATGCCGAAACTAAAAGTTCATCAATGATATCAAGCAGTGAGCCATTGCTTGATGTTGAAAGTAAATTATTTCAGATTTATTGGATAGGCTTTATATTCTTGACCTTTACTCTATTTTCAAGCTTATTTTTTTCGAATTTCCTTTTCGGACAATCACTTGATTGGAATCATAAAACAATTTTTACTATTCTTGCCTGGCTTTCCTATGCACTAGTTTTATTTGGGAGGTTTCAATTTGGGTGGCGAGGAAAAAAATCAATAATTATTTCCTTGCTTGCTTTTGCTTTCTTGATTCTTGCTTATCTTGGGACAAAGTTTGTCGTAGAAATAGTTTTAATTTAAAGATTATTTTAAATTTAGTGTAGGCCAGTTTTTTTCTTGTGCTTTTCCTAGGAGAATTTTATCTCCATTAACTACTACTGGGTTAGTTACAACCTCGAGTAGGGCAAGATCATTGTGAGAATCACTATAGAAAAAAGTTTTTTCAAAATCTGCTAATTTTAGATTTTTCTCATCCAGCCAATCAAATAATCGAGTCACCTTGCCTTCTTTGAAGGAAGGAGTGCCTTTAACTTTGCCAGTAAATTCACCTAAATGCTCTTCAGGGTCTGTGCCGATGAGCTCATGAATCCCAAAAAGCTCTCCTATCGGTTTTGTAATGAAGCTATTGGTTGCCGTGATAATAAGTAATTTATCTCGAGCTTCTTTGTGTTGGTTGACTAAATCTACTGCTTTTTTTAAGATCATTGGCTTAATGATTTCGTCAATATAGTCAGACCGGACTTCATTTAAAAATTTTCTTGGATTATTTTTTAAAAACTGGAATTGAAATTCAGCAAACGCAAAAATATCTAATTTACCTACTTGATACTCCTCAAAAAACTTTTGATTCTGCTCTTTATACTCACCTTCATCGAGGTAACCTTTTTTTACCAGGTATAAACCCCAGTTATAATCAGAATCTCCATCTAGAAGCGTATTATCAAGATCAAATATTGCAAGATTCATAAAAAATTTTCGTTCTAGACTTGAGGGTGAGCTCGTTCTGCCTTAGAAACGAGTTTGTTTAGCGCATTAAGATAAGCCATCGAGGAAGCAATAACAATATCGGTATCAGAACCTAATCCATTTACCACCCTCCCTCCTTTGGCGAGTCTCACAGTGACTTGTCCTTTAGAATCTGTACCTGAAGTAATATTGTTCACCGAGTACAATAAGAGCTCAGTATTTGATTTCGCAATTAATTCAATCGCTTTGAATGTAGCATCCACGGGACCGCCGCCTTCTGCCTTTGCATTTTTTAACTCTCCATCTACAGAAATTTCAATCTCTGCGAAAGGTTTTTTTTGAGTGTCTGTAATGGACTTTAATGAAATAAGTTTAAATCTATCAACAGCCCCAGATATAAATTCTTCAGTAACTAGCGCATGAATATCCTCATCATAAATTTCAGATTTTTTATCGGCAAGCGCCTTAAATCTATCAAATGTAGAATTTAAAACTTCGTCAGAATCCAACTCAATCCCTAGCTCAACCAATCTATTTTTAAATGCGTTACGTCCAGATAGCTTGCCTAACGAAATCTTATTATCGCCCCAACCTACATCTTGTGCCCTCATGATTTCATAAGTTTCTCGATGTTTTAGAACACCATCTTGATGAATACCTGATTCATGAGCAAATGCATTCGCCCCCACAATCGCCTTATTAGGCTGCACAGGGTAACCTGTAATATTTGAGACTAACTTAGAGGTTGTCACAATTTGCTCAGTATTAATTTTAGTTTCGAGGTTAAAGATATCCTTTCTCGTTTTGATAGACATCACTATTTCCTCAAGACTTGCATTTCCCGCTCTCTCTCCCAGTCCATTGATAGTGCATTCCACTTGTCTTGCACCATTTTGTACAGCAGATAGAGAATTTGCGACAGCCATACCTAGATCATTATGACAATGTGTAGACCATATAACATCTTGTGAATTTGGTACTTTTGAAATTAACTCATTCATAAGATTTCCCCAGCTCTGAGGTATTGAGTATCCTACTGTGTCTGGTACATTAATTGTTTTAGCCCCTGCCTTAATAACCGCATCAAAAATTTCAATCAAAAAATTGACATCCGATCTCACTGCATCTTCAGCTGAAAATTCAACGTCATCCGTATACTCTAATGCCCATTTTACAGCCTCAACCCCCCTATTTAAAACCTGTTCAGGGCTCATTCTTAGTTTATTTTCCATATGAATCTTGCTTGTTGC
>DNBN01000300.1 GCA_003491845.1 Porticoccaceae bacterium
ATTCTCACTGAACCCTCTGCATCACTTACAAAACAACAATGTGAGCTTATGTCTACTGAAGGGCTGACTATTACATTCACCGAAGATGGTACCCGACGAATTGCTGAAATTGCTTTTGACGTTAATGAGGGCACTGAAAATATCGGTGCTCGGCGACTACATACCATCTTGGAACGCCTGTTAGAGGATATTTCATTTAACGCATCTGACCTTGGTTCGAAAGGTGACTCTATTACTGTTGATAGTGCTTTTGTAGAAAAAAATCTTGGCGAACTGGTAAGCAACGAGGACTTAACGCGCTTTATACTGTAAATTATTGAGGACATGGCAAATCAATGCTCACACCGCAGACACTTCGTATAAATTCGGTTAAGGATACTCTTATATTGGAGTATCCCAACGGCAGTGAACATCAGTTTTCCGCAGAGTATCTAAGAGTATTTTCACCTAGTGCTGAAGTTCGTGGCCACGGTAAAGGGCAAGAGATATTACAACATGGAAAACGCCATGTGCTAATTAGTTCGGTGGAAAAAGCCGGTAATTATGCTATTCAAATTACCTTTAGCGACAGCCACAATACAGGTATTTATTCTTGGGATTATTTGTACAAACTGGCCGATGATTATACCAATAATTGGATCGATTATTTGTCTCGTTTACATCAAGCGGGCAAATCAAGGGATACTGATACGCAAGTTGTAAAAATAATAGGCTGACCTAATACCCGTGAACTACCAACACTTAATGCTACAGACCGCTGATTTGTGCGGCATTAAGTTTTATTAAATGCCTCATATCTGATCTCTGGCATACCTAAAACAACAAACTAAGGCTACAATAGCAATTAATTAATCGATGAACCGGTGCTCTAATGTCTGATAAAACAACGCATTTTGGCTTTAAAACCGTTAACGTTGAGGAAAAGGCAGATAAAGTCGCCGACGTCTTCCATTCTGTTGCCGGTAATTATGATTTGATGAATGATCTAATGTCTGGTGGTGTCCATCGCCTTTGGAAGCGTATGACTATCGAAATGTCAGGGGTAAGAGCTGGCCATAAGGTATTGGATATTGCTGGCGGCACTGGTGATTTAGCTGCCAAATTCTCTCGGATTGTTGGCCCCACAGGTACAGTTGTTTTAGCTGACATTAATGATTCGATGCTTAAAGTAGGCCGAGATCGTCTGGCAGATCGTGGCATGGTCAGTAATGTGCAGTTCTCTCAAGCGGACGCGCAACATCTGCCGTTTCCTGATAATACGTTTGACGTAATTTCCATTGCTTTTGGCCTAAGAAACGTTACTGACAAAGATATGGCCTTGCGTTCAATGCTGCGAGTACTTAAACCCGGTGGACGACTCCTGATACTTGAGTTTTCAAAACCTGGCAACCCATTATTATCCAAACTATATGACACCTACTCCTTTAGCGTACTGCCGCGCTTGGGTAAAATGTTTGCAAATGACTCTGACAGTTATCAATATTTAGCAGAATCTATTCGCATGCATCCTGATCAAAGTACCCTGTTAGAAATGCTCAATTCCGCTGGGTTTGCCAATACCGACTTTCATAATATGACTGGAGGAGTGGTAGCCTTGCATCGTGGGATAAAACCATAACCATGTTGTCTTTATTAAAAACCACAGCATTTGATGCCACTGAAGTTCTGATTAATCAGGCTCTTACCCATGATTCTGCCTCAGCACGTGAACTGGCATCTCTTGAAGGTAAAGTCATACTGATTCAGAGCAGTTTGCCGCCCATTGAGATAGCCATAGAAATCACATCAACCGGTATTAAACTGCACCAGCAATGGAGCGGCGACACCAATGTCCACATTAAAGGGACCCTGGTTGCTATGGGTGCAGTTGCGATCAATAGCAGAGATAATGGATCGTTGTCTGGCGCTGGTATTAAGGTGGGTGGTGATCTTGATACCTTAAATAAACTAAATACCATAATGGGTCAGGTTGATGTTGACTGGGAAGCTGCTCTTGCTGAAGTAGTGGGTGACATCCCTGCGCATTTATTGGCACAGAGCATTCGTCAATCTGCTGAGTTTAGTGGCAGCGCATTACAGCGCCTTTCCACTGGTGCTGTTGAAGCAGCTCAAGAAGAGTTTAGGTTGACGCCAAGCCAGCATGAATTTGAATCTACGACACAAATAATTCGACAACTCGCCTCTGATGTTGATCGACTTGAAGCAAAGTTTATACGTTTGAAACAAAAATTTGAGCAACAGTCACAAAGGTCTTCTTCATAGTGAGTCGTGTAAAACGAATCAGCAAAATCATCAATGTGGTGGGTAAATATCGCCTAGACTTGTTGTTGGATAAATCAAAATTGTCGTTTGGACTCAAATTGTTATTGCTACCAATAGGACTTTTTGGCAAACCCAAGGGGACTCGTGGCGAACGCCTCAGAAAAGCCTTGGAAGAACTTGGCCCAATCTTTGTTAAGTTTGGACAACTATTATCAACACGACCCGACCTTGTTCCTGATGATATCAGTGAAGAGCTCACCGCTTTGCAAGACAATGTTCCACCCTTTTCTTCAACACTATTTAAGAGCAACATCGAGGATGCATTAGCAGGGTCAGTGGATGACCTGTTCAGTAGCTTTGACAAAGAACCTCTGGCCTCGGCATCAGTTGCTCAGGTTCATGCTGCCGTCCTCAGCGATGGTCGCGATGTGGTTGTTAAGGCTGTTCGTCCTGGTATTGAAAGTACCATTAGAAAAGATATTGCTCTGCTTTATACAGTAGCTAAACTGGTGCTCAAATATAACGAAGATGGCCAGCGCCTGCATCCCGTAGAAGTTGTTAAGGACTACGAAACAGTTATTCTTGAAGAATTAAATCTTCAGTCTGAGGGCGCTAACGCATCATTGTTACGACATAACTTCTCCGAGTCATGCTTACTGCATGTACCTGAAATTCACTGGCCCTATTCAAATAAAGACGTATTGGTCATGGAGCGTATCTACGGGGTGCCCGTAACCGACATTCAGACGCTAGAGACTGCAGGTGTTGATCTCAAATTACTGGCAGAACGCGGTGTTCAAATCTTTTTTACTCAGGTTTTCGATCACAATTTTTTTCATGCTGATATGCATCCAGGCAATATTTTTGTGGATATTTCTAACCCCAAGTCGCCAAGCTACATTGCTGTTGATTGTGCAATTATGGGATCGTTGTCCAGTGAAGATCAATTTTATATGGCCCGCAATCTTCTGGCCATGTTTCAACGAGACTATAGAACTGTCGCAGAACTTCACGTGCGCTCTGGATGGGTACCCAAAGATACCTCAATCAATGAGTTTACCGGAGCAATAAGGTCTGTTTGCGAGCCTATTTTTCAGCGTCCTCTGAGTGAAATTTCTCTGGGGCATATGTTAATTGATCTATTTGCCACCGCGCGACGATTTAATATGGAAGTTCAACCCTCTCTGGTATTATTGCAGAAGACATTGCTCAATATTGAAGGGTTAGGTCGTCAACTGTATCCAGACCTTGACCTTTGGGAAACCGCTCAACCCTACTTAGAAAGGTGGCTAAAAGATCGCTATTCACCAAAAAGTGTTTTTACGCAATTAAAGCGATATGCACCAGATTGGTTAGAGCATTTTCCGCATATCCCACCAATGATCTTTCAAGCATTAAAGACTGCGCAACGAGATAATACGGGAAGCCAAGACCAGATTGAGCCAATCTCAAACCTAAACACCAAACGCGGCATGTTTGTTAATACCCTAGGCTATTGCGCTATAGGGGGTGGAATTGTATTAAGCTTAACCCAGAATATGCTGTTACAGGGTATTGGATCCCCCTTAACTGTAGGACTAATACTAGTAAGTACAGGAATTGTTTTAACTCAACTGTATAGACATTAGAAATCTATAGCAGTTGTCGCCACTGGACTGATAGAGAGATATACTGGATTGAAAAAATGAGTTATTTGGATAACATTCGCTGGAACCAAGATGGGTTAATCCCTGCCATAGCGCAGGATGTCGAGTCAGGGGTCGTCTTAATGGTTGCCTGGATGAACGCAGAGGCGCTCACGCTCACAATAAATGAGAACCGAGCAGTTTATTGGTCGCGCTCCAGACAGGCTCTATGGCGTAAAGGGGAGTCTTCTGGTCACGTTCAACTGCTGTCAGAACTGCGACTAGATTGCGACAATGATGTTATTTTAATGAAGGTTGAGCAAGTCGGAGAAATCGCCTGTCATACGGGACGACAGTCGTGTTTTTATCGGGTTTTTAAAGAAGGTCAGTGGCAAACAGTTGACAAGGTTCTAAAAGATCCGAAGGATATTTACTAATGAGTGATTCTATTCTAGAAGCGTTGGATAAAATTTTAGATGCGCGTAAAAATGCATCTTCGGATGATTCCTATGTGGCGAATCTACACGATCAAGGTTTAAATAAGATACTTGAAAAGGTTGGTGAAGAGTCCATTGAAACTCTGTTAGCGGCGAAAGATGCGCAACACAGCGGTGACAATACCAACCTTATTTATGAAACAGCAGATCTTTGGTTTCACTCTCTGGTTATGCTGTCCCATCTTGGCGAAAATGCCAACAGCGTGCTCAATGAGTTAGAGCGACGTTTTAATTTATCTGGCCTCAAAGAAAAAGCCAGTCGACAGAGAAATTAGCCTAAAGGAGAATAGTAATGGGTTTTGGATGGCAAGAATTGCTTATTATATTGGTCATCGTCGCATTGATCTTTGGTACAAAAAAGTTGCGTGGTATAGGCTCAGATCTTGGTGGAGCAGTAAAAGGCTTTAAAGATTCTGTATCCACAGCACCTCTAGATTCAGATGGCAAAGATCAAGAGTCGCCCGCTGCAGAGCAACATAAAACATCAGATAGCACCAAAGACTGATTCAACTATGATTGATCGGCTGACCACCCCATATGTTTGACATTGGCTTTTCTGAACTTTTGATAGTCGCGGTCCTTACGCTTATTGTGATGGGACCAGAGCGACTTCCTGAAACTGTGCGCACCATTAGTCTTTGGCTGGGTCGTTTGCGCCAGTTTTTGTCCAGCGCCCGAACAGAAATTGAAGACGAAATTGGAATAGATGAGATCAGACGTCAGCTCTACAACGAAAAACTGATGCGCGATTTAGACAAAGCAAGACAGGACATAGCAGATATAGAGCCAAATTCGATTTTGGCCGATGAGCAGAAAAATGACTGATCAGGAATCCTTGGACAGTCAGCCTTTTATGGCACATCTGATCGAGTTTAGGAACAGAGTCCTGCGCTCTGTTGTTGCTGTATTACTTATTTTTACCGGCCTTTTCTCATTTAGCAATGACCTCTATCTGTATATTTCTGAACCCATAAGAGCATACTTACCTGGGGACTTAACCATGATCGCTACAGAGGTAGCGTCACCGTTTTTAACACCATTCAAACTTACCCTAGTTCTGTCTATTTTTGCGGCAATGCCCTATATACTTTATCAAACATGGGCCTTCTTGGCACCGGGACTCTACAAGCGCGAAAAGAAAATTGTTTTACCGCTATTTTTCTCCAGTGTAGTACTATTTTATGGCGGAATGGCTTTCGCATACTATGTCGTTTTTCCTCTAGTATTTATGTTTTTTACCAGTATTGTCCCCGACGGCATTAGTGTTATGCCTGATATCAGAAGTTATTTAGATTTTGTTTTAAAACTATTTTTTGCCTTTGGGCTAAGTTTCGAAATACCGATTGCGGTAGTTATTCTTTCTTGGATGGGCGCGGTAGAGCCGGATAATCTGGCCAAAAAGCGACCCTATGTTTTTGTGCTCTGTTTCATTTTGGGGATGCTACTTACACCCCCAGATATTATTTCTCAGACACTACTGGCTATTCCTATGTGGTTACTATTTGAAATTGGTATTCTCTTTGGTCGAATGGTCACACCTCCACAGATTCCTGATAAAAATTCAAAATAGCCCTTCCCTAATCGCTTTATAATGGGTCTGTCTGGCGATTCGGGAAATCGCAGCCTCTGGCACAAGAAATTCAAATGCATGAAAACCACCCGAAAAAACCTCTAACTGAACTGTAACGTTGCATTGTTGCAATCGCTCTGCGTAGGCTTTATTTTCATCAACAAACAAATCCACTGAACCAATTCCTATGTAGGCTGGGGGTAACCTGTGTAAGTCTCCTGCATGGCTTGGTGCTGCATATTTGGATGCGCTGAAAAACGCCACATCAGCAGTAGTCTGCTGACCTAGGTAGTGCATCCACCCTTGAAGGTTGGAGTGACGATTCCAAATACGCTTGTCGGTGATATCAAAACTTGACGCAGTGGTCGAGTGATTATCAATCATAGGACATAACAAGGCTTGAAAGATCACATTAACCTCACCTTTATCTCTGGCAAGTAGCGCAAGCCCGGCAGCTAAACCTCCACCAGCACTAATACCTCCGACGGCAATACGTGAAGGGTCAATTCCCAGTTCCAAAGCCTGATCTGCGGTCCATAAAAGAGCTCCATAACAGTCGTTTAGAGGAGCGGGAAATGGATATTCTGGGGCAAGCCGATAATCTACCGAAATAACCATACAACCCACTGCTTCGGTCATTCTTTTAACGGTATAGTCCTCAGCCTCCAAGCTACCAAAACAATAACCGCCCCCATGAATCCATACTAGCGCAGGAAGTGGCAGCTGAGACGCTTTGGGCCGATAAACTCTAACGGGCACCTTCACATCATTGTGATTAACGATATAATCCGTGCTGCTTACACTATCTATATGAGGCTGCTGTGAACTCAAATCAATACTGCGTTGGTGTGCCATTGCTCGAGTCTTTTCAAGATCAGCCCAAATATCAAATTCAGGCATTAGTGCTAATGCTGCCTTCAGGTCCGGGTCAACTAAGGTTAAATCCATACTATTAATATCCTCGTCAATGACTTTTTTATCAACCGAATTACTTAATATCACCACCAATATAAAACCATTTACCGGCGACAAAAGTAAAGACTGATCGTTCATGCATTACTTGACGCTGTCCGGCTTGTTTAAAAGTTGCCTTGAACTCCACCCATCCTTCGAATCCATTTGTTCCAGTTTCTATAACTTCTAGCCCCAACCAATCCTGAGTTTTTTCCGAAAGTTGTGCCTCAGAGAGCATTTTTGCCATCGGTGGAAACCACGTTTTAAGTAAGTAGTTACCATGGCCACCCAAAGCATAGGCTACATATCTAGAGCGCATCAATTGCTCAGGTGTCTGAGGCAGCATATCGCCCTGTAAAAACGGCTTGCAACAAGCATCAAAAGGCTGTGATTGTCCGCACAAACAGTAAAAATTCATATAAATTATATTGACCTATCGTTATTAAGTTAAAATAATACCCCAATTAATTTACAAATGGCCACCAAATGCCCAGTTTAGATATAGTTTCAGAAGTAGAAAGTGCTGAAATTCTTAATGCAACCAACAATTCAGCTCGGGATCTGACCACCAGATTTGACTTTCGAGGAGTAGATGCCAGCATTACCTTTGCCAATGATATAGTAACGCTCAAGTCAGAGGCCGACTTTCAGTGCCAGCAACTTCTGGATATTTTTGCCGCTCAACTGGTGAAGCGAAAGATTGACCCTACTGTGATGGAATATGACGACCAAGCGATGCATCGTGGCAAAACCTTTTCTTTAGATGTATCTTTTAAGCAAGGCATTGCAGTGGATGTGTCTAAAAAGATGATTAAACTAATTAAAGATAAAAAATTAAAAGTACAGACCCAAGTTCAAGGTGATGAGGTGAGAGTGACGGGCAAAAAACGCGATGATCTTCAACTAGTCATGGCGCTGGTGCGTGAGTCAGATCTTGGCCAGCCTTTTCAATTTAAAAATTTTAGAGATTGATCCACCATAGAACCTAGGTGTCAGACTATTCAAGGGCAACAAAGGTCATAGAAATACTGTTGACACAATGTCGTATGTTTTTTTCGGTGTAACCCTCACCTGCAAAAATATGGCCTAGATGACCGCCACAATTGGCACAAAGTATTTCAGTACGCCGGCCATCAGCGTCTGGTTCTCTTGTTACTGCTCCCTCAATTTCATCATCAAAACTGGGCCAACCGCACTGCGATTGGAATTTGTGCTCAGAGCGATAGAGAGGACTGTCACACTGTTTACATAGGTATAAACCACCTTCAAAGTGGTCATCATATTCCCCCGTAAAAGGTCGCTCAGTGCCCTTTTGTTGAATTACATACTGCTCTTGTGCATTTAATTCATTGAGTGCCTTGCTCATTAAACGATCCTTTAACGTGTTAGGTTTTAAAAGTCTTATCCTGCACTGCGTGCCAGAGTTTTACAATACCAAAATTCAAGGTAATCAGTGCACTTAAAAGTCTTTTATCAGCTTTTTTTGAACAGGCTTCAGCACCAAATAAGGCCAGATAATCAATTAGTGGATGCCCAAGATGACTATACTCCCAATCAATAAAAAAGACCCCACTAGAATTTAGAATAATGTTTGCGGGGATCAAGTCATGATGAGCAATCACTGGCGTCCAATGCGCATTGTCAATTTCTTGTGCAGCGGCTTCTATAATCGAAAGATCGTCGAAATTAGATAATTGATCACTGTAAAGTTGAATATAATCAACATAACACCTGGTTTCTAGATGACCTACCTCAATCTCCTGAATAGCCGCCAACGCATTGCGAAATTGGTTCTGTATCATGCCATCGGCGAAATCTTCTTTCAACGGATGCCGGCCGTCAACATATTCAGTAACCAGCGTGTTTGAATCGCTATAATAAAGTGTAGGAATACATGAAAGAGAGTTTAAGGCCCCAAGCAACATCTTCTCGCGTTGACGATCAATACCTAACGATAGGCCATTGTGTCCATTGACTCTTACCACAGCTTGAAAATCCTGATTACCCACCAAAAATGATTCATTGGTTAGGCCTGCGGTTAATCGTCGGATCAATGTGGGGGGGGCTCTAATCTCTTCAGGTCCAAAGTGCCAGTCCTGCCAGTTAGCAATGGTGTTATGTAGCAAATGTTGTGTTCTGTGTAACATAGACTTTCTTCCACTGATAGTATCCAACGACTGCTAATACAAGATAAAGTGAGAACATGGCCGCTGTTTGATCTAAACCACGATCAATATAAAGTAAAATAGATAATCCATTAATCACAATCCAGTACAACCAGTTTTCCAAAACCTTACGAGCAACCATTAACGTAGTAAGCACACTAGCCCACGTGGTGAAGGAATCTAAAAAAGGTCGCTGAGCATCAGTATTTTCAGATAGTAGTAACCCCGAGATTAAACTCGCAAAAATAATCCCAACGATAGCTAACCCGTGATCCTGAATACGCCAGCGTACAATCTTGACCCCGCTACTATCGACACCACCTTTCTGCCATTGAAACCAGCCATAAATGGCCATTCCCATGTAATAAAGGTTTAGGGCTGATTCCATATACAGGCTGACATCTCTAAATATCCACACATAGAGTGCGGTACTAAAAAAAGCGCAATACCAACAAAGGCTGTTTTCACGCATTGCCAACATTAAATATGCAATACCTAGGACCACCGCCAATGTTTCAAGTGTAATCCAGTCGACATTCACCTAAAGAGCCTCATAACCGGGGATTATCTTAGCCACATACACTGCCATGTGGTACTCGCGGTAGCATACTGCAATGGTTTTCTGAACGGCACCCATAGCATACTCATATTCACCCTGTACTACCGTGCTAGTTGGGAAGGTAGTAATTTTGAGATTACTAAAGCAATTTATTTTTTCAATAAAACCATCAATCGGAGGAATAAACTCCTCTCGATTAGGATACATACTAATATCAATTGTTACCTGCATTTAAACTGTCCTAATTGTTGTATGTAAATAAAACTGGCCATCAAAAAGTGTATTGGGTATTAATACCAAACGTTCTTGGTTCGCCAAATTGATAATAGGGTTCAACCACATAATATTTTCTGGGGTCATTACCAAAACCACCAAAGCCACGGACAATTACATCTTCATCGGTTAGATTTCGACCCCATACTGATACATGCCAGTTATCAATAGCGTAATCAACGTTGACATTTAACAACTCGTAGGACTGTGTTTTTTCATTATGACTTGAAGATAAATAGAAACTATCCTTGCCTTCGATCTCCATAGTTAGTGCTAATTGTTCACTGATCTGCATACTAAAGCCCAAAGCGAGCTGATAGGATGGCGCATGTGCTTGTCGGCGACGATTCAGTTCCTCTGAAGCTGGAGTATCATATTCGGTTTGTAGCCAACCCACAGCGCTAAATAGGGTCACAGTATCGGTTGCTAACCAATTTAAGGTCGTTTCTACTCCGTAATTATGACCCTTGGCGGAATTGCCAAAATAATCAGTAAAATCACTAGCATTGCTATCATCTCTGGACTGGACTAGTGACTGTTTAATTTGAATATCTTTACGCTGTTGATAAAAAGCAGAGATTTGCGCCTGAAGACGCTTGTCCCACCACAGGCCCTTTATACCTGTCTCGATATTCCACATAACTTCGGTATCAAAAGCGCGATCTTCAGCCGATAAGGATGAATCACTATTTACACCTCCCGCTTTGTAGCCTCGAGATATTAAACCATAGACCATACTGTTTAAACTTAAACTGTATTGCAGCGCGACTTTACCTCCCCACAAATTTTCATCCACAATATGGTCTACAGAATCACTATCTTGATATTGAGCTCGGCGATTCTCAAACCTTATCCCTGTAGCTAAGACCCATTCAGATGATAGCGCTGTATCTAACTGACCATAAATAGCCTTATTGCTAGTATCAAAAACACTGGTAAAGTCTTCTAAATTATAAGTATATTGTCGTAACAGATCCTCATCCTGCTCCCGCGCATAAACTCCAAGCACCCAGTCGGTGTTTTTACCTATTAAAGAGACTGGCTGCTTGGACACCAAACGCAGATCAACAGTACTATTTTGACGTTCGCGACTGTAGTTATCTTCAGAATTATACTCCCAGCCATCGCATGCTTGACCGGCGCATATCGCAGGATATGCCCAATCCTCATCATAGCCGTATTCTGTGTCACTATCGGCATAACTTATCAGGCTCACTACCTCAAATTGATCATTTGCCTGCCACTCACTTTTTAATGAAAAAGCGCTGGACTGTTGGCGATCATGGCCGGGTTTGTCAGACAAAGTCTGACGATTATTATCCAGGGAAAATGCATCATATCCATTGTTTGCGTTGACATGAAATAGGGTTAAATTTAACGTTAAAGATTCACCTAGGGTGCCTTGAAAAATGCCTCGCAGACTCAGCTCATCAATATTGTTCGTATCCTCCCTGTTCAAAAACCGATTAGACATATATCCATCACTTTTATGAGTTTGTGCTGCAA
>DNBN01000317.1 GCA_003491845.1 Porticoccaceae bacterium
TACTTGGTACCCAGATTGGCCAGAGCCTGATCCAGCAGGCGCTTGCCCAGGTCTACAGATTCGTCATGTTGCTGATTCTTGAGGAAATGACGAATGGCACTGCGGGCTTTCGCGGTGATCACAAAATTGAGCCAGTTGGGGTTTGGCTGGGCCCCGGCGGTACTGATAATTTCAATTTTCTGCCCACTCTCTAGATGTTGTGACAGGGGCGTGAGTTCGCCGTCTACTCGACAGGCGATACAGCGATCGCCCAGACCTGTGTGCACTGAGTAGGCAAAATCAATCGGTGTGGCATTGGAGGGCAGCTCTACAATTTTGCCTTTGGGGGTGAATACATAGATCTCATCGGGGAACAGGTCAGCTTTTACATGCTCGAGGAATTCCAGTGAGTTACCTGCCTGCTTTTGCATTTCAAGCAAACCCTGCACCCAGCGAGTTGCGCGGCGTTGATGGCCATCGCCAGTTTTGCCCCCCGCTTTGTATTCCCAGTGGGCGGCAATACCGTAGTTAGCCATCTTTTCCATTTCACGGGTGCGAATCTGCACTTCAATTAGCACGCCGTGCATACCTACCAGCACTGTGTGCAGGGACTGGTAGCCATTGGCTTTGGGGATGGCGATATAATCTTTAAATTCACCGGGCACTGGTTTGAAGATATTGTGCATCATGCCCAGAGTTCTGTAGCAGTCATCAACATTTTCGACCACCAGACGAAAAGCAAATACATCCATAATGTCGCGGAAGGATTTCTTCTTCGAGCGCATTTTCTGGTAGATGCTCCAGAGATGTTTTTCTCGGCCTTTAACCACAGCATCAAAAGACTCATGCTGCAGGCGCAGTTCAATGGCCTGATGAATTTCGGTAACAATCTCTTTGCGATTTTTGCGCGCGGCTTTCATGGCTTCCCGCAGGCGCCGATGACGCAGGGGATACATGGCGGCAAAACCCAGGTCTTCAAATTCAATACGAATATCATTGATGCCCAAGCGCTGGGCGATTGGGGCGTAGATGTCCAGAGTCTCTCTGGCGACTCGGCGACGCTTCTCTGGTGACAGCCCACCAAGCGTGCGCATATTGTGCAGCCGATCGGCGAGCTTAACCAAGACCACGCGGATATCTCTGGACATGGCCAGAGTCATCTTCTGAAAACTCTCTGCCTGCTGTTCAGCCTTGGTTTCAAATTCAATTTCTGTGAGCTTGCTGACCCCATCGACCAGATCGGCGACGGTGCGGCCAAAACGGCGGCTAATTTGTCCTTTGGTTACTCCTGTATCCTCGATCACATCATGCAGTAGAGCCGCCATCAGGCTCTCGTGATCCATATGCATATCGGCGAGTATATTGGCGACAGCCAGAGGATGAGTAATATAGGGGTCACCACTTTGGCGCATCTGGCCAGAGTGGCATTTTTCAGAATAGGTGTAGGCGCGCTGAATTTTGGCGACTTCTTTTTCGTCTAGGTAGGAGGACAGCTTATCGGTAAATACTGCAAGCATGGTTATGCTGCCCTCTTCTGACTGGAACTGCTTTATTAAATAGCGGGTTCTTCAGGAACTTCGGCAGTTTCTTCAGCATCAACGATTTCATAATCCTGCACCACTTCGGTGAGAATATCCGCATTGACCAGTCCCTGTGCGATCTCGCGCAATGCGATAACCGTGGGCTTGTCATTCTCTTCATCAACCAGTGCAGGTCGTCCTTCAACCGCTATCTGACGGGCGCGTTTAGAGCCAACCATCACTAATTCAAAGCGGTTATCTACATTGTCTAAACAATCTTCTACTGTAATACGAGCCATTTTTCTCGACCTTGTTAATTCTGTGAATGTTGCTGTGTTTGCGGGTATTTAAGCCCACGTCAACCCAACATTTTACCTAAATCAATAGCCTAGGACAATGTTTGGTGTGCCGATAAATTGATTTATTGAACTTTTGCGCACCTTTACCATGCTTGAAGACACCTATTAAAGGTCAATACATCGGACATTGTAGGTTTATTCTGCGTTGAATTCGATAAACAGCGTTACAATTATAGCTCTTATACTGACAGCGGATTTTCGAATTTCACACAACTGCTGGCACTACATTTAAAATTTTTGTTGTTAAGATAAAAGATCTTTTAGCACAGGTTCATTTTTCATAGCGGTAATATGGCAGCGCTGCGCCATAACAATACTTTCTAGTTGACTAAGTGCTATATCAAAGTGGTCATTAATAATTAAATAATCAGCATCAATGTAGTGGCTTATTTCCTCTTTTGCTGCACCTATTCGCTGTTTAATGACATCCGCATTATCCTGACCTCGGTTGTTAAGGCGAGCCTCTAGAGCGGACATCGAAGGTGGCAGTATGAAAATACTTCTACTCTCAGGAAATTGCATTCTTGCCTGTTCCGCACCTTGCCAGTCTATTTCCAGTATGACATCTATGCCTTTGGCTAGTGATGCTTTAACCCATTGCTCAGAGGTACCATAGTAGTGATCAAATACCTTGGCATATTCTAGAAAAACGCCATCTGCGATCATAGATTCAAATAATCTATGATCAGTAAAATGATAGTTAACACCATCTCTCTCTCCGGGTCTGCAAGGTCTTGTAGTGTGTGAAATAGACGCTTGTATCGTACTCACTGACTCAAGAAGCTTGGCAACTAAGCTGGTTTTTCCTGCACCTGAGGGTGCTGAGATAATAAATAATGTGCCGGTATTCATTGATTTTTCGATCCACGCTTACTTAATAGTTAACTGACGAAATAGTTTACATTAAGCAGCCGCTAAAATAACAGTGCAGTGGCAAATTCTCTTTTTCTGTTCAATGAGATACTTCATGGCAGCCACGATTAAAGTTAGTTATACGATAAACGTGAGACAATTATTGATTTCCCTGAATAAATAGCATTCCAGCATGGGTTTTCAAATGAAGCCTATCTAACATCGAAAATGCATACCTAAAGTATTAAAAATACTCCCATCATGCAGAAACCCAAATTTAATAGGGTATTTACTATCAAAATAAAAACATATCAGGGCTTGTATGATTAAAGGTCAATACGTTAACTTGAGGTCACTATATTTGGTGTTGCCTTTTTGTTGGCGCGCTGCTGGATTAGACTGGAGAAAAATAACAAAACCAATTAAAAATTTGGAGAGTCAAAATATGTCAGACATTGCAAAGGACGTTCAGCCAGCTAAAGGTAAACCTTTGATGCCGATTAAACTCAGTATTTTAGAGTCTTATCGGATGATTTCACTAAGCTACTCTGACCCACTAAAGCACACTCAGAATTTACACAGTACCTATGGCAATGTGGTACTTCAAAAAGTTGGCAAGATGAATGTTGTGCACTTATTTGGTGTTGATGCTAATCGGTTAAGCTTATTAAATCCGGACAATATACTGTCAAACAAAAAAGCTTGGGATCAAATTATTGGTCGACTATTTCCAAACGGACTGATGCTTCGTGATGCGGAGGACCACCGTTATCATCGTCGATTAATGCAAGCAGGCTTCAAGAGCCAGGCTATGCAAGGCTACTTCTTTCAGATGGCGCCTCAGATTGAGCAGGCTACAGCCAAGTGGCTACACAAAGAAGATGACCAGCACACTATTGCTTACCCAGTATTGAAAAAAATGACCCTAGATCTTGCCGCCACAGTGTTTTTAGGGATGGACTTAGGCGAGGATGCGAACATTATTAATAACGCTTTTGAAGAGACCGTAGCGGCATCGATGTGGCGCATTCCCTTTGCATTTCCAGGCACCTTGATCTGGCGAGGAATTCGCGCGCGCAAAATCATGTGTGATTTCTTTCAGCCAATGATTGCGGCCAAAAAAATGGGCGATGATCAAGATCTTTTCTCGCTTTTATGCCGTGCAGAGGACGAAGACGGTAATGGTTACAGTGATGAAGATATCATTGATCATATTAATTTTTTAATGATGGCAGCTCATGATACTACTACCAGTGCTCTCACCAGCATGATGTATGTTCTGGCCAAGTACCCTATGTGGCAAGATAAATTGTGGGAGGAAATGGCACTCCTAGATGGGAAAGATTTACAGCCTAAAGATCTTAATGTAATGGAGCAGACTAGTTGGGTGATGAAAGAAGCATTAAGATTGTATCCGCCATTATCAACGCTACCAAAGTTTAGTAATAAAGCGTTTGATTTTGAGGGGCATACTATTCCAGAGGGTGCATTAGTTATTTCTTATCCCATTCATACCCATCATCAGGCGCAGTATTGGGATAATCCCACCTTATTTGATCCAGAACGTTTCAGTGATCAGCGCAAGGAGCACAAGCGCCATCCATACAGTTGGATACCCTTCAGTGGGGGTGCCCATATGTGTATAGGATTAAATTTTGCCGAAATGCAAATTAAACTGGTTATGTTTTATTTATTAAAACGTTATCGTTGGAGCGTACCATCTGATTATGAGATGCCGGTGCAGCAGTCGCCAATTTCAAAGCCCAAAGATGGGTTACCAATAACCTTGCGCCATCGATAGGGGTAAACTGTTATTGTCGTGAGCTGTCAGGCTCATGCTTAAAAAATTGATTTTAAGGACACACCTGTTGCGTAAAAAAGATAAA
>DNBN01000177.1 GCA_003491845.1 Porticoccaceae bacterium
GCCATTTTTTTATCCCGTTACGTTTATTTTGACGACCACTGTATATAGAGTCTATGTAGTTAGTCCATAAGAAAAATTATTAAAAAACATTGGGGGACTATTAGACGAAAAATATATTTGTCATTCGGACTACTTTTATTCTCGTGGCCTGTTCTGACGATTCTCAACAGAGCAGTGGCGGGGGCTTAGTTAGACACAATCAGAGTGTTAATGAGTCTATTGAGCCGGAGAGAGTTAACTCTGCCCTAGCCCCAGTCCCTGTATTACCTCCAAAAATCTATATGCCAGGGCATGTTATGGTCGCGCAGATGTAAGCATTTTTTGGCGAATTGCATGTGTATACTAAGTACTCTTTTGATGCCTATTTTTTTGGCACTACCGCCACCTCGAATGAGGCTTATCAATACGCTAAAGGCGCTGTTCGTGAGCACCTCGCTGGTTTTGACATGCTGTTGCGTAGCCCTTTGGTTTTTTTTGCTGTCACTGATCATGCGATCTTTATGAGACAGATGGCAGTTGGAGCAGAGTCGCAAAATAGGTATTTTAGGTATTCTTTACACGATCCTATGCGCGGGATACACTCATCTGATAATGAAGTCCTCGAGTCGACCATAGTAAAGGCTAGTCTTTTTAATGCTTTTTTATCGCAAATTGTCAGATCGCCTGTTTTCGGGAGCGGTTACTCTAGACGAGGCCACTTAGGTGTCTAAAGCAGTATTGCAAGACGCCATAAGTGTGGCTGAGGCAGATAATGATTTTGGTAGATTTATCGAGTTGATTGGATATGAGTTTACACTCAGATGGATCAACAGGGCAATTTGCATAAAAATGTGATTGCTAGAGGACGTTGAAAGTTATCAGTCTTACCTGTTTCTGGGTGGACAGTCAAAACTCTGAGTTATTGTGGGATTGGGTGAATCAGCTGCATGAACAGGAAGGGGAGAGTCTTGTGATACCTCAAGACTTGAGTGGTTCAAATGGTTCAATATTTGAAATGGTTGATTGACTGAATTCGCAGTATGATAGTCTAAAAAAACCTATCAGGTTGTTGTTAGCGGATTAACTATTAATGACATCGTTCATAAATACAGTGGAGATTAAATATGAAAACTCGAGCGGCAGTTGCTTTTGGCGCAGGTAAACCCTTAGAAATAGTTGAGGTTGATTTAGAAGGTCCAAGGGCCGGAGAGGTGCTTGTAGAAATAAAAGCAACAGGTGTTTGCCACACTGACGCTTTTACTCTCTCAGGTGATGACCCTGAAGGTGCTTTTCCTGCAATTCTAGGCCATGAAGGCGCTGGAGTTGTTGTAGATGTTGGGCCCGGCGTAAAAACACTCAAACCTGGCGATCATGTGATCCCTCTTTATACAGCCGAATGCCGCGAGTGCGATTTTTGTCTTAACCCGAAAACTAATCTCTGTCAGGCAGTTCGAGCCACCCAGGGACAGGGTGTTATGCCTGATGGAACCAGTCGCTTTTCGTTCGAAGGTAAACCTATATTGCATTATATGGGTTGTTCTACCTTCTCAAACTATACTGTTTTACCTGAAATTTCCTTGGCTAAAGTAAGAGAGGATGCTCCATTTGATAAGATTTGCTACATAGGGTGTGGTGTCACCACAGGTATAGGTGCAGTGGCATTTACCATGAAGGTTGAGGCAGGCTCCACAGTCGCTGTTTTTGGGCTGGGCGGCATTGGTTTGAATGTTATTCAGGGAGCTAGAATGGTAGGCGCTACGCGCATTATCGGTGTTGATTTAAATCCATCTCGCATACCCATGGCAACTCAGTTTGGGATGACCGATTTTATTAATCCAACAGAGGTTGAAAATGTCGTGGATCATATTATCGATATGACTGGGGGTGGTGTTGATTATAGTTTTGAGTGTATTGGTAATGTTGATGTCATGCGTCAAGCTCTCGAATGTTGCCATAAAGGGTGGGGCGAGAGCTGTATTGTCGGTGTCGCTGGTGCCGGTCAAGAGATTGCAACTCGTCCATTTCAGCTGGTGACCGGGCGTTCGTGGCGTGGCACTGCTTTTGGTGGCGCTAGAGGAAGAACTGATGTCCCCAAAATTGTTGATTGGTATATGGATGGAAAGATAAATATTGATGATTTAATTACGCATAAAATGCCCTTAGAAGACATTAACAAAGCGTTCGATCTTATGCATGCGGGGAAAAGTATCCGATCTGTAGTGGAGTTTTAAATGTCAATTAAGCATATGCTGGAGAAAATTAATGAAGTTCTCTGTTTTGGTGGCAAGCAATTGCGGTATAAGCATCAATCAGAGGTACTCAGCTGTGAGATGCATTTTTCTATTTTTCTGCCGGCCGAGGCTACCATCACTGCTGTCCCTGTAGTTTATTGGCTGTCAGGATTAACGTGTAATGATGAAAATTTTGTTACCAAAGCAGGAGCCCAGCGATTTGCTGCTGAATATGGCATAGCCATTGTCTGTCCTGATACTAGCCCACGGGGAGTCGATATTCCGGATGATCCAGATGGTGCTTATGATTTTGGACTTGGTGCCGGCTTCTACGTAAATGCTACAGAAAACCCTTGGGCAACGCACTATCGTATGTACGATTATGTGTTGGATGAATTACCTGGGTTGATCAATAAAGCATTTCCGGTCGATAATGATCGAATGTCCATTTCGGGGCACTCTATGGGCGGACATGGCGCCTTAACTATTGCTTTAAAAAACACTCATCGATACAAATCTGTTTCGGCATTTGCACCTATATGTTCGCCGATTAATTGTCCTTGGGGGCAAAAAGCTTTGACTCATTATTTGGGTGGGACGCCCAACAGTAATAATGAAAACTGGCTTGATCATGACACGGTGATGCTTGTTCAAAGAGCAGGTTTAAGTCTCGAGAATGTCATGCCTGTTTTGGTGGATCAGGGTGATGCGGATAATTTTTTGGCAGAACAACTAAACACGCAGCTACTTATTGATACTGCTAAGGAAGTGGGCTTTCCTATGCAGATTAGGTTTCAGGCAGGCTATGACCACAGTTACTTTTTTATAGCCACGTTTATTGACGAACATATTAAGTTCCATGCTCAGCATTTACATAATTAGTGGTCCTTATTAGATAAATAAGAGTCGCTTAGGTGGCTCAGTTGACAGAGTTAATAATGATAAACTGCCCGCCATTGCTAATTTTGTAGCCTGTAGGCGAGGCAGAAAAAGAACAAACTTAAAACTACCCTAATGTTTTGTTTAACCTTAGGGTAATCGCTTGTCATACACAGGAGCTCGGACATTGGATCAGAGTAACTATATTGATGATCTCGTGGAGCAGTTTAAAACATTGCCAGGTGGTATGTTGCCATTGTTGCATGCAATCAAGCATGAGGTCGGACATATACCAGAGTCGGCTATAGACCCTATTGCAAAAGGGCTGAACCTTTCCAGAGCCGAGGTTCATGGTGTTATTAGTTTTTATCATGATTTTAATACCCAGCCCACCGGGAGAAATATCGTTCAGATCTGTCGGGCAGAGGCCTGCCAGTCAATGGGCTCCAGACAGATCGAAACTCACGCCAAACAAAGCTTGGGCATTGATTATGGAGAGATAACCAATGACGGGTTACTTACCTTAGAGCCGGTTTATTGTCTTGGTAACTGTGCGTGCTCTCCCTCAGTTAGAATTAATGATGATATATATGCTCGAGTAGACTCAGAACGCTTTGATCAATTGATAGATGACCTAAAAAAACAGGACTCTAAATCTTCGGAGGGTGATTTGTGAGAATACAGCTGTTTGTTCCTCAAGATACTACAGCGCTTGCCCTTGGTGCAGAAGCAGTGGCTGTGGCAATTGCAAAGAGTATTACTTCTCGTGGTTTAGATATTGACGTGGTACGTAATGGCTCGCGAGGTATGTTTTGGTTAGAGCCTCTGTTGGAGCTGAAGACAGCGGCTGGTCGTGTTGCATTCGGTTCGGTCAACGTTACAGATGTCGAATCTGTCTTAGATGCTGTTGAAAGATGCATTGCTGGTGAAGAGGCTAATTGCCCTTTGTTTTTGGGAGCATCTGAGTCGATAGATTATTTGGCCAAACAGCAACGCTTAACGTTCAAACGTTCAGGTATTGGAGACCCTTTGTGTCTGCAAACTTACCAAAAATTACATGGTTTTAAGGGTCTTGAGAAGGCTTTGACAATGAGTGGTCAGCAAATTGTCGATGATGTGAAAATGTCCGGTCTGAGAGGTCGTGGCGGTGCCGCTTTTCCTGCTGGAATTAAGTGGCAGACGGTGTTGAATGCCCCTGCTGAGCAAAAATATATTGTTTGTAATGCTGATGAAGGTGACTCGGGAACCTTTGCCGACCGTTTAGTGATGGAGGCAGATCCCTATCAGCTAATTGAAGGCATGATTATCGCCGGGCTAGCAGTGGGTGCGACCCAAGGCTATATCTACCTGCGTTCGGAATATCCTGTGGCTCATAAATTATTAAATATCGCCATCGACCGAGCTATCGCAGCGAACTTTCTCGGTGAGAATATCCAAGGTTCGGGCAAAACCTTCTATCTCGAAGTGCGCTTGGGTGCTGGTGCCTATATCTGCGGTGAAGAAACCTCATTGCTAGAGAGTCTTGAGGGCAAGCGTGGAATGGTTCGCGCCAAGCCACCACTGCCCGCCATTGAAGGCTTATTCGGTATGCCAACCGTGGTGAACAATGTACTCACCCTAGCGGCGATTTCAACTATCTTGGAGCAGGGCGCAGACAGCTATCAGAACTTTGGTATGGGCCGCTCAAGAGGCACATTAGCCATTCAGCTTGCGGGCAATATTAAACGCGGTGGTCTAATTGAATTGGCCTTTGGTGTGACATTGCGCGAAGTAGTGGAAGACTACGGGCAGGGCACTTATAGCGGCCGGCCGATCCGGGCTATTCAGGTGGGCGGGCCACTGGGCGCATTTTTACCCGAGTCTCAATGGGATACGCCTATGGACTACGAAGCCTTTGCTGCCATCAAAGCTATGATTGGCCATGGCGGTATTGTGGTCTTTGACGACACTGCAGATATGGCTGCTCAGGCTAGATTCGCCATGGAGTTTTGTGTGGTGGAATCTTGCGGTAAATGCAC
>DNBN01000076.1 GCA_003491845.1 Porticoccaceae bacterium
GCGGTGCGCTCTTACCGCACCCTTTCACCCTTACCTGTGTTCGCGAGCGAATCATCGGCGGTCTGCTCTCTGCGGCACTTTCCGTAGGCTCTCGCCCCCCAGGCGTTACCTGGCACTCTACCCTTTGGAGCCCGGACTTTCCTCTATACCGCTCCCCATAAAACGCTAGCGAGAAATGGAGAATTCAGTACAGCGATTGTCTAGTCAACTCGCTCAAAGTTTAACACAAGAATCATTATATTAAGATACACAAACGCAACTAAAACGTTTGTTAATTATCTGAGCCATACTATTTCAATAACGGATGATCTGCAGGTAGCTGGCGAGCAATCCAAAGGGCCAATTTATGACGCATATTCGGGTCACTGATTTGATCTTTTGCCAAAGGCTGAATTAACTTGTCTTCAGTAAGAACCCGATAAATAAACTCAACCTTTAATTTTACAGCATCCTGCTCTTCTATCTCTCCATAGCCACGTTTTTTGGCGTAGACGGCGCCGACCTGCAGTGCTTTTTTCAGTAAATTAGGCTCATTTTTAATTTTATTCATTAAGCCAGCTTCCTCTGGAAATTATGGGTAATGACCACCCTACAAAAACATATCAATATAGCAATACTAGTCCACAAACTGGCGGGCATTTCTAAATATACGCATCCAACCGCTATCCTCACCCCAGTCTTGAGGATGCCAAGAATTAAGTACGGTCCTAAATACTCGCTCTGGATGCGGCATCATCAAGGTTACACGACCATCAGCTGAAGAAATACCTGTAACACCATTATCAGAACCATTGGGATTAGCGGGGTAACGAGAAGCAATCTGAAGATCATTTTCCAGAAATCGTAAGGCCACCTGCTGACTATTATCTAAAGCTGCCGCATCAGCAAGTGCTGAAAACTCTGTCCTACCCTCTCCATGAGAAACCGCAATAGGCATTATTGAACCTGCCATACCACGCAATAGAACAGAAGAGGAGGACTCCACTCTAACCAGAGAAAATCGCGCTTCAAACTGCTCTGAAAGGTTGCGAACAAATCGAGGCCATAGCTGCGCACCTGGCACCAAAGACTTCAAATTACTCAGCATCTGACAGCCATTGCAGACGCCCAAACTGAAGGAATCTGAACGGTGAAAGAAACCTTCGAATTGATCTCTCAATTGGTTATTAAATAAGATAGTTTTAGCCCAGCCTTCACCTGCCCCTAGGACATCGCCATAGGAAAATCCGCCACAGGCCACTAGACCCGAATAATCAGCGAGGGAAGTTCGGTTAGCAAGTAAATCGCTCATATGAACATCTACCGCAGCAAAACCTGCTCGATCAAAAGCTGCCGCCATCTCAAGATGACTATTAACACCCTGCTCTCTCACTATGGCCACCTTAGGTCTGACACCAGTTGCTATATAGGGCGCGCAGATATCTTCATTGGGATCAAAGGTAAGAGCAACAGATAGACCAGCGTCGTTAGATGTAATGCGTTGAAATTCTTCGTCAACACATTCGGCATTATCTCTCAAAGAGGCAATCTGAAATGAGGTCTCACTCCAAGCGCTCTGAAGCACATTGCGAGGTTCAGAAAAAATAGTTAACCCATCGGCGGAAATAGTTATGGCATCAGTGTTATTAACAATACCTAATATTGAACCCGGCACACCAACACTAGCAAATAGCGCAAGAATATCCTTAGATCGATCAGTACCGACCTGAACAACAGCCCCTAACTCTTCATTAAACAGAACAGCAATACTGCTATCTTGACCTGCATTCAAACTCTCAGAAATATCAATAGAAACACCAACATGCCCGGCGAAACTCATTTCAGCGACAGTGGTAAGAAGCCCTCCATCGGACCTATCGTGATAGGCAAGAATATCTCCACTCTCAATCAAAGATTGCATAGTATTGAAGAACCCTAGTAACGCCTCGGGTTGATCTACATCAGGTACATTTGAGCCAAAATTAGAATATACTTGAGCTAGAATCGATCCGCCCAATCTATTTTTACCAAGACCCAAATCGAGCAACAACAACTCCGTTTTGCCGCAATCTGTGCGCAGCTCAGGGGTAACTGTTTTTCGCACATCAAGCACAGGTGAAAACCCAGTGATAATAAGAGACAAGGGAGAAGTAATGGATTTTTCAGAATCGTCATCTTGCCATGAGGTTCGCATCGACATTGAATCTTTGCCCACAGGAATAGTGATTCCTAACTTAGGACAAAAGTCCATCCCCACCGCCTCCACAGTGCGGTATAGCTTCTCATCTTCTCCAGGGGATCCAGCAGCGCACATCCAATTTGCCGATAATTTAACATCTTTTAAAGAGCCAATGCGCGCCGAACAAATGTTGGTTAACGCCTCACCAATAGCCATACGTCCAGACGCAGGACCATTTACCAATGCCAGAGGTGTACGCTCACCCATAGCCATTGCTTCTCCAGCATAAGTATCATAGGTTACCGTGGTTACCGCGCAGTCTGCCACTGGCACTTGCCAAGGTCCTACCATTTGATCTCTGGCCACCATGCCACTCACGCTGCGATCACCGATGGTAATTAAAAAACTTTTACTTGCTACCGATGGATGGCGCAAAACACGAAATACCGCCTCGTTTAGATTGGTGTCAACGCCATAAAATACTTCTTTACTAGGCTTTACTGCGGATGCATGCCTATGCATTTTTGGCGTTTTTCCAAATAACACCGACATAGGTAGATCTACAGGTTTATTGTTAAAATGATCATCAACCAAGGTAATCGATTTTTCTTTTGTGGCCTCACCGACAACAGCATAGGGGCATCTTTCTCGAGTACAAATTGCTACAAATCGACTTACATCTTCCGGCATTATGGCTAACACATAACGTTCTTGGGCCTCATTACACCAGATTTCTACAGGGGACATACCGGGCTCATCGTTAGGCACCGCACGAAGATTAAATCGACCCCCAGTACCACCATCTTTTACCAACTCTGGCAGGGCATTAGAGAGCCCACCGGCACCAACATCATGAATAAAAGCGATAGGATTTATGTCACCTAACTGCCAACAGGCATCAATGACTTCTTGGCAGCGACGCTCCATCTCAGGATTCTGTCTTTGTACCGAGGCAAAGTCTAAGTCCGCAGAACTCGTACCTGTTGTCATGGACGATGCAGCACCACCCCCCAAACCAATCAGCATTGCAGGGCCACCCAACACAATCAATTGTGCACCAGACTCAAATTCTGGCTTATCAACATGATCTTCGCGGATATTGCCATAACCACCAGCTATCATTATCGGTTTATGGTAGCCGCGCCGCTGACCATCAAAATCCATCTCAAATGTTCTGAAGTATCCACAGATATTGGGACGACCAAATTCATTATTAAAAGCGGCGCCACCAATGGGCCCGTCAATCATAATATCCAGAGCAGACACTATACGGTCTGGTTTCCCATAATCTTGCTCCCAGGGTTGAATGAAACAAGGAATCTGTAGGTTAGACACCGTAAAACCTACCAAGCCAACCTTTGGCTTTGACCCACGCCCGACAGCACCCTCATCACGAATTTCACCACCAGAACCAGTGCCTGCACCAGAAAATGGCGCTATAGCTGTAGGATGATTATGAGTTTCAACTTTCATTAACAAGTGGACCGGTTCTTGGCTATACCCATACCTGCGAGTAACAGGATCAGGGTAGAAACGACCACCAAGGGAACCCTTAACTACTGCAGCATTGTCTGAGTAAGCTGACAGAACATTCTCACCGCCCACGGCATTGGTATTTCGAATCATGCCGAACAATGAATGATCTTGAGCAACACCGTCGATAGTCCAACTGGCATTAAATATTTTATGTCGGCAGTGTTCAGAATTTGCCTGAGCAAACATCATCAGCTCAGCATCTGACGGATTCCGTTGCAGTGCAGTGAAATTATCAACAAGATACTCGACTTCATCATCAGCCAAGGCCAATCCTAGACTGATATTTGCCTGGCTTAACGCATCCACCCCACCATTGAGAATATCGACCTGAGTTAAAGGTGACGGAGGCTTTTGACTAAACAACGCTTTGGCATCATTTATTTTCATAAAAACAGCTTCTACCATTCGATCACTTAACAACTCACCAATCCTTTCAAGCTGCTGGTTAGAAAGGATCTCAGAGGTGTCAACATAGTAGGCCACTCCCCGCTCTACTCGCACAACATTACTCAAACCACAGTTGTGCACTATGTCGGTGGCCTTGCTAGACCAAGGTGAAATTGTTCCCGGACGCGGAACGACCAACAAGAGGCTTCCTGCACGATCAACTAGTTGTTGTTTAGGACCATAGGTCAGTAGTGCTTTTAACGTATCAACACTTGATGAATCTAGAGACTCAACTTCATCAATAAAGTGCATATACTCAGCGGTAACTGACCTTACAGAGGGCTCACATAGCTGTAATTTTTGCACTAGTTTTTCGCGACGAAACGCAGAGAGAGGTGATGCACCATTCAGGATCAGCATGGATGTTAGTCTCAAGATCTTATAGATTAAAAGGGGAGTATTCTAACGGAAAAATAAACGCTTTGGCAGATAGAATTTCCGAAAGCATGTACAATCGTCAAGGTGAGAAAAAAAATGTGGCAATCACCACTCAAAAAGGCGAAAAGCCCTTGGGGATTTATGCGACAACTATCGAAAAAAGTTCGAAAAATGCGCAATCGTGTAATGCTTCTTCTGCTCGCGTTGTGCCTGGTACTCTACCTTCCTAGTAGTAATCAACTATCTGATCTTGAAAGGATTCAAAATAGAGGGTCAATAACAATGTTGACTACTCCCGGTCCAACTACCTTTTACGAGGACGGAAGAGGTCAGAATGGATTTGAATATATTCTTGCAAAAGCCTTCGCCGACAGTCTAAACGTAGAGTTAAAAATTAATACAAAAAATAGCTTAAGAGGCTTACTACTATCTATCGGGGGTCCACAAGGGGATTTTGCTGCTTCTAATATTGTAAAGACGCCATTGCGCAGTGAATCATTAGTATTTTCTGATGCCTATCTAGATGTGACGCAACAATTAATCTACGGTCGAGGTAAAAAGAAGCCGCGAAGCATAGATCAAATTAGTGGTAATTTAGTAGTAATAATGGGTTCATCCCATAGCGAGCGCCTGTGGCAACTTAAAATGGAGAAGCCCTTTCTGCGCTGGCGTGAGCAAGACGATTTAGAAATGTTTGAATTGATGGAAATGGTACACCGTGGCGATATTGACTACGCGATTGTAGATTCTATTGCTTATTTGGTTAGTCGGCACATATACCCCAGCGCCGCCTTAGCTTTTGACATCTCTACGGCTCAATCAATGGCCTGGGCGTTTCCTCGTCATGGGGATGGCACCTTAGTTGCTGCAGCGAATCAATTCTTGCACACGTTTAAGAACAGTGGAAAACTTGCCAAACTTAAGCGCGAACTCTTAAATCATAGTGATCGCTTTTCTGTAGCAGACTCAAAACAACTGGGGGAGTTAGTCACCAAACGTCTACCAGACTATGAATCAATGTTTCGCCGAACCGCTCAAAAATACGCATTGGACTGGCAGTTGTTAGCAGCAATTGCCTATCAAGAATCGCATTGGAATCCTCGTGCAAAATCACCAACAGGTGTTAGAGGATTAATGATGCTAACGCTAGGAACAGCCCGAGAAATGGGTGTTTCCAACCGACTTAATACCCAGCAGAGTCTAGACGGTGGTGCGGCCTATCTAATTAAACTTAGGAATCGACTACCCAAAAGAATAACCGAACCAGACAGAACATTACTTGCTCTTGCCGCTTATAATGTTGGTTTTGGCCATTTGGAGGATGCCCGAATTTTGACTCAAAAAGGGGGAAATAATCCCGATTTGTGGTCAGATGTCAGCCAATACTTACCCAAATTAAGCAACAAAAAATTCTATGTCACTAGTAAATATGGGTATGCTCGAGGGGCAGAGCCGGTGCTGTACGTTGCCAATATTCAATATTACCGACACTACCTTCAACTATTATCTCGCTCGCAACAAAAATTGGACGGCATTAACCAAGAAAATAGCGTCAACAAAAATGCCTGGGAGCACAATAGCATGCCCACTATTTAACCCGCATGTAATTCAAACTACTGAGATGATATAAACACTCTAAACTGTCGCGTTAGACTGTTTTTGAAGCGCTCTTTTGTGTTTGAAAAAATGTTTTATTAGTAGACTGCACTGATCGGCTAATACCCCGCCATGCCATCTAATAGCATGGTTATAAGGTCCGTTTTCGGCTAACTGTAATTGACTCACCAGCGCCCCCGCCCGTGGCTCAGCGGCTCCAAAAATAATACGATTTATTCGCGCATGCATTAATGCGCCAACACACATAGTACAGGGCTCTATGGTGACATATAGATCACAGCCTGGAAGCCTGTAATTATTGGTGCTAATAGCTGCCGCACGCAGCGCCACGATTTCTGCATGCGCGGTAGGATCGCAACGAGTAATAGGTTGATTGTAGCCTTCCCCCACTATTTTCCCTTTATGCACAATAACCGCGCCTACTGGCACTTCACCCTGGTCAGCAGCGCACTGAGCAAGTTCTAAAGCTCTGGTCATAAACAACTGATCTGTGGTCAAAGGCATCTCCATACAGTCTTCTTAAAATTGCAAATCTTACCTAGAACAAACGTTATCAACCACACAAACCGCTAACATCAACACCGGATTACCGCTAATAGTGTAACCAATAATGACTTAACCAACCAGCGGCCTGCCCCAATTGGCGACGCTAGTGTCGACAAAGCATAATGTGAGCAAAACATCGACAAAAACCTTGTCAGGTAAAATAACTGCAACAGGCCCTTAGTGTCATAACCCAAACACAAATATGTTAGGCATGAATATCAAAGCTCAGTCTAGTGGGTCTATCTGGGCAGACTAAAAATCTAAAAAGACCATCAAATAAACTTTTATTCACTATTTTGACGCAGACAGCCTTTTCTTACGCAAATTACCGTCGAAATAACCAAAACTCATCTATTTTAAACAGGTATCAACAATTGAAATAAATGAGTCTTTTGCTGATATGACACAAAAGGTTAACACAAACATTCATAGCCTACATTTAACCGTTTTAACAGGGGTTTAAAAGAAATTATGCATAACATCAAAAAAGGTAACAAATTAAACGTTTTGGCTGCGGCAGTTATTGCCACCGGCACACTCACTTCTGGGGCGGTAAGTGCCGCAGAAGTTACTGCAACGTTAGAGGAAGTTGTTGTTGTGGGATCTCGCGGCGCACCTCGATCTGTCGCAGAATCGCCAGTACCAGTTGACGTCATTAACGCAGACGAGCTTGGTAAAGCTGGAAGCAATGATCTATTAATGCAGCTCCAAGGCGCAGTGCCATCCTTAAATGTTCATCTGCAACCCATCAGCGATGCAGCAAGCATGATCCGCCCGGCAAACTTGCGCGGCCTGCCATCAGATAACACTCTTATCATGGTAAATGGTAAGCGTCGACACCGAGCTTCAGTAATCGCTTTCTTAGGTGGTGGAACAAATGATGGTGCGCAGGGTCCTGATATTTCTGTCATACCAAGTATTGCTCTTAAACAAGTAGAAGTCCTGCGCGATGGTGCTTCTGCACAATATGGGTCGGACGCTATTGCTGGGGTAATTAATTTTGTACTCAATGATGCATCCGAGGGAGGCAGCCTAATGGTCAAACAAGGTGAATTTCAAGCAGGCGATGGTGCTACCAGAGTACTAGCAGGGAATATAGGCTTGCCGCTGACCGATGACGGTTTTGTAAACCTTAGTTTTCAGATGAAAGATAACGAAGCCACGTCTCGCAGCTTACAACGCCCAGACGCTCAATTGTTGATTGATAATGGTAATACAGCAGTGGCTGATCCAGCACAAATCTGGGGTGCACCGAAGGTAGATGACGACGTTACTTTCTTTTTCAATTCTGGCTTAGATCTTGGTAATGGCGGCGAAGCATATCTGTTTGGTAACTATTCAGAGCGAGATATCGATGGTGGCTTCTATTACAGGAATCCAGACGGCCGAGGCGGCGTTTTTACTAATGCTGACGGCAATCGCTTGATTGCTGACGT
>DNBN01000045.1 GCA_003491845.1 Porticoccaceae bacterium
AGGGTTCCGGCACCTAGAAACCCCATATTTTTTAGCATCTCTCGCCGACCATGATAGATCTTTTCATCGGTTATTTGATGCTCTTTAGTAGCGTTTTTGTGTGTTGATTTGATCAGCATACTATTTCCTCTACGTTTTAATATTTTTATACGCTGCAGCAGACCCTAAATGATCACCGTTACACCACCGATAACAATCTAAACTAATAGTCCGTGCTTTTGACAATGGATATACGTCTGATCTAGGGCGCTACCCACCTTAGCAATCATTTCGTCAATTTGTTCTTCGGTGATAATCAATGGCGGGCAAAATCCTAAACTTGATCCGGCAACTGCTCTTATTAGCAGACCATTGTCTTGGGCCATTTTCTGCGCATAGCCACCCACAGCACCGCCCAAAAAGGGAGTGCCCTGTTCTTTATTAGCCACTAGTTCTATAGCCCCCAAAAGACCACTGCCGCGAACTTCTCCTACAAGAGGGTGATCACTAAATTCTGCCAATCGCTTTTGCAAATAGGCACCAGTAATAGCAGCGTTTTGAAAAATATCATCGCGCTGATAAATCTCCAATACTTTTAATGCTACAGCACAGGCCACTGGGTGCCCAGAATAGGTGTAACCATGACCAAAAGCTCCTGCTGTTGCTGTCTGTTCGATCATTGCATCATACATATCTCGACGAATGGCGGATGCACTAATAGGCATATAAGCGGAAGATAGTTGCTTGGCAAAGGTCATCATGTCTGGTGATTCAATACCCATAGTATTGCAACCAAAGTCAGTACCGGTGCGCCCAAACCCAGTGATTACCTCGTCAGCCCAAAACATGATGTCATAGCGATTGAGTACCGCCTGAACCTTTTGGTAGTAGCCATCAGGGGGCACAATTACGCCACTGGCACCGGTAATTGGCTCGGCAATAAAAGCTGCGATAGTATCTGGCCCTTCGGACACAATCATTGCTTCTAAATTGCCCACAATACGATCGACAAATTCGTCTTCTGTTTCCCCGCCCTGTTTACCGCGGTAGTAGTGCGGATGATCAGTGCGAAGAATACCTAAGGCATCTACTGGTAGGTCAAAATGGTTTTGAGTCACCGGCAAACCTGTTAATGATGCCGCAGCCACAGTCACACCGTGGTAGGAACGCTCGCGGGCAATGATCTTGCGACGCTCGGGTTTGCCTATGGCTTCATGGTAATAGCGTAATAATTTAATATGGGTATCGTTGGCATCACTGCCGGAATTACCAAAAGAGATCACTGCATCTTTCATGGGGATCATATCGGCAAGCTTATCGGCTAAGTCGATAGCCACCTGATGCGTCTTGCCGCCAAACATATGGTTAAAGGTAAGCTTGTTCATCTGTTCTGTGGCAGTGGCAATAACTTCTTGGTTGCCATAGCCTAAAGCTGTGCACCATAGACCAGCTAGTCCCTCAAGATACTTGTTGCCTTTGTTGTCCCACACGTAACAGCCTTCACCACGTTCCACAGTAACCTGTTCAATGGCCTTGAAATTAGTAGTTGGATAAATGAGATGTGTCATGACTATTTTCCGTTATTGTTATTATTGGTCAATACCACCAATACACATATATTTAATATCTAGGTAGTCGTCCATGCCGTACTTGGAACCCTCACGACCACTACCGGACTCTTTGACACCACCAAATGGCGCCATTTCATTAGAGATAATGCCTTCGTTAATGCCAACAATGCCATACTCAAGCCGCTCTGCCACACGATAAACCCTACCTATGTCACGTGAGTAAAAATAGGCGGCAAGTCCAAATTCAGTATCATTAGCCATTTCAATTGCCTGTTCTTCACTCTCAAAAGTGAATATTGGCGCTACTGGGCCAAAAATTTCCTCAGAGAAAACCCGCATATCTCTTGTGACATTGGTCAAAATTGTTGGTTCAATAAAACAACTACCCAGTGAGCTTCTTCCACCCCCAGTAATCGCTATAGCCCCTTTAGACAATGCGTCCTGAATAAAATCACAAACACTGGTCGCTGCCTTTTCATCGATTAACGGCCCAACTACAACGTCGTCTTGGACACCATTGCCTACCACTAGCGCCTTTACTGCTGCTGTAAATTTGCGGGTAAATTGATCAGCCACGGCCTCATGTACTAAAATTCTATTGGAGCAAACACAGGTTTGTCCAGCATTGCGATACTTAGAGATAATAGCGCCCTGAACTGCTGCATCTATGTTGGCATCATCGAATACAATAAAAGGTGCGTTGCCACCCAACTCCATAGATGTGCGTTTTACCGTAGCTGCACACTCAGCCATGAGCTGCTTACCTACCGGTGTTGATCCGGTAAAAGTAACTTTTCGCACCAGCGGATGGCCGGTTATTTCAGCACCGATTTCGGCAGTACGACCAGTGACAATGTTCACCAATCCTGGGGGGAAACCTGCGCGTTCAGCCAATACCATCAATGCTAATGCAGACAGTGGCGTGGCATTGGCTGGCTTACAAACCACCGCGCAACCAGCGGCAATGGCAGGCGCTATTTTTCGCGTTAACATGGCATTAGGGAAATTCCATGGAGTGATACAGGCCACCACGCCAACCGGCTGTTTGATCACCATAATACGTTTGTCATTTGACGGTTGTGGAATAATATCGCCATAAACACGCTTTGATTCTTCACCAAACCATTCGATATAATTTGCTCCATAGGCAATTTCACCACGAGCCTCGGCAAGTGGCTTTCCCTGCTCTGCAGTTAGAATGTGAGCCAGATCTTCTTGGTTGTCCATAATTAACATATACCAGCGGCGCAATAGTGCTGCACGCTCTTTTGCCGGAATCAATGCCCACGACTTTTGCGCTAAGGCAGCTGCTTCGATCATGCGCTTGGTCTCTGCTGTGCCGCACTTGGCGACCCTAGCTATAGTATCTCCGGTAGCCGGATTAATTACCTGAAGGGTCTCGCCGCTATCTGCATTAACCCAGTCGCCATTAATGAAAGCTTGCGAGGTCAGTAAACTAGGGTCTTTTAGTTTTAATTCCATAAAATTTTCCAACATCTTTGGTGATAAGTTCGTAATGTTACGCTAAAACATTACCAAACAGTTACTATCATGAGGTTTAGTGTGCACGATAAATAATTCATGTAGTGCATAGCAATACCCCAGCTTAGGTATAACTATTTAAAGGGCTTATCAAATTTTGACAGAAGAATATAAAAGATTAAAAATATGCTTTAATACCGAACAACATATTAGACTGACATCAGAAGACCGACGTCGGAGCGTACGATAGCTTGTGAAAGAATAATGACAAATAGAAAATTCTCACTGGCTACTGATGTTATACGAACAGCTAACGGCTGTAGCTAGAGTCTTGTATTTGGAAAAATGCTGCTGAATAGACTTTTTTGTCGGCAGCTCCGAATAAAAAAATAGACAAGGCCCCTATATTTAGATCTATT
>DNBN01000312.1:0-538 GCA_003491845.1 Porticoccaceae bacterium
TGTGCGGCCCCATCTCTAGCAACAATTATTCAAACAGAGATTGAACCAGGATTTGAAGCCCAAAGTGATGCCGCTCTCATTGAGGATATTAAAAACAGAAGCGTTACAGTTTACCACCCTGTCGGAACATGTCGTATGGGACTCCATGAGAAAGAAAACGTTGTCAATCCTAGACTAAAAGTCCATGGCTTGCATAATTTGCGCATTGTTGACGCGTCTATCTTCCCAACATTAATTTCTGGCAACACCAATGCTGCAGTCATCATGGCAGCAGAAAAAGGTTCCGACATGATCCTGCAAGATTACCAATAGATAACCATGCATCGTATAAAGCGCAAAAAAAAGCTCACAGATAAATACAAATCTATCGCGGCCAAAATCTTTACTGACGGTAGAACATTGCAGCCAAGTACAAAACAAAAACAGCCCCTCGGCATGATCCGTTAGGGGCTGTTTGGGTCACTTAATATGGTAGGACTAGGCGAATTCGAATCGCCGACCTCATCGATGTCAACGATGCGCTCTAACCAACTGAGCT
>DNBN01000312.1:783-2645 GCA_003491845.1 Porticoccaceae bacterium
GCTCTAACCAACTGAGCTATAGTCCTAGAAACTCTAAGTCGCGAATAATACGGAGTTTGAGTCTTGATTTCAAGCAGTTTATCCGTATTTTGCCCGATTTAACGACTCATCAATTGGCTCTTGAGCTGATGCAGTTGATCACGATAACGACCCGCTTGCTCAAACTTCAGATCCTTTGAGGCTTCATACATAGCATCTTCTGTTTTGCTAATCAGTTTAGACAACTGCTTACTATTTAAAGACGCGCTATCGGTGGTGTAATCGAGCTGATTTTCCGCCACTTGTTTGCCATTTTTCCCACCTTTGTTTTTCCCAGCACCGGGAGTGTAAGCCCCTTCCATAATATCTTGCACTGACTTAATGACACCTTCGGGTACAATGTTATTAACCCTGTTGTGCTCTATTTGTTTATTCCTACGGCGCTCAGTTTCGTCCATGGCCCTTTGCATCGATCCCGTAATACGCTCAGCATATAGTATGGCCCTGCCATTCAAGTTTCTTGCAGCACGACCAATGGTTTGAATGAGAGAACGTTCTGAACGCAAGAAGCCTTCCTTGTCCGCATCTAAGATAGCCACTAGGGAAACTTCTGGCATGTCTAAACCTTCTCTGAGAAGGTTTATGCCCACCAAGACATCAAATTCACCTAAACGCAAATCACGGATAATTTCCACCCGTTCTACGGTATCAATATCGGAGTGTAAATAGCGCACTCGGATGCCATGTTCGTGCAGGTAATCTGTCAGATCTTCTGCCATACGTTTAGTTAATACAATAGCCAACACTCGCTCATTTTTAGCCGCCGTAATACTAATTTCAGACATCAAGTCATCTACTTGACTGGTGGCTGGGCGAATTTCAATTTGTGGATCAACTAAACCAGTCGGTCTCACCACCTGCTCAACGACTCTGTCTGTATGATCTTGTTCATACACACTGGGGGTCGCTGAAACAAAAATCTTTTGTGGTGATATATCTTCCCATTCCTCAAATTTCATAGGCCGATTATCAAGGGCGGTAGGCAATCTGAAGCCATATTGCACTAAGGTTTCTTTTCGAGACCGGTCACCTTTATACATGGCTCCCAGTTGTGGCACACTAACATGGGATTCATCCATAATGAGCAACGCATCAGAGGGTAGGTAATCGAATAAAGTCGGTGGGGGTTCGCCTGGTTTTCGACCAGACAAGTAATGAGAGTAATTTTCTATGCCTGAACAAAAACCTAGTTCTCGGATCATTTCAATATCGTAGCGAGTGCGCTGCTCTAAGCGCTGTTCTTCGACAAGTTTGTTGTGGTCACGGAAGTATTGCAAACGATCTTTGAGTTCCAGCTCAATTTCATCAATGGCCGCCAACAAGGTTTCTCTTGGCGTTACATAATGCGTTTTAGGATATACAGTTAACCTTGGAACCTTGCGCAATATCTGCCCTGTGAGGGGATCAAAGTAGCTGAGACGTTCAATCTCATCGTCAAATAGCTCAATGCGCACCGCTTCTTCGTCTGACTCAGCAGGAAAAATATCAATTACATCCCCTCGCACTCGATAAGTGGCGCGATGGAAGTCCACGTCGTTACGCGTGTATTGCAGCTCAGCAAGACGCCTCACAAGGTCTCGCTGGTCCCACTTGTCACCACGATTTAGGTGTAAAACCATTTTATGGTACAACTCTGGGTCCCCCAAACCATAAATAGCAGACACCGTGGCTACAATAATAGTATCAGAGCGCTCTAACAGGGCCTTGGTGGCCGACAGCCGCATTTGTTCAATGTGTTCATTAATCGATGAATCTTTATCAATAAAGGTATCAGAAGCAGGTACATAGGCTTCAGGTTGATAGTAATCGTAATAAGATACAAA
>DNBN01000109.1 GCA_003491845.1 Porticoccaceae bacterium
ATAAAATAATCCGTCTCTTTTGAAGTTCTAATAATCTGACTTGGCAGTCTCGTTTTTGACTCTTCAATGATTGTCTGCGAAACAACCTTTGGCTGTATTTCACGAATCATGGGCAGTGTTGGGGCAGCCGCTTTAGATGGCTCTTCAACCTGGCTATCTTTTGCACTAAGAAAAATTGTTTCTACTTTTTGCAGATAACCCTCAACCACGCCTGGGTTAACTATAGACATAACACCCCATGATCCAGCGAAAACTAGCGCTGTTAAGACTGTCCAAGCATAAATACCCGGCTCACCAAATTTCGTTGCTAACATTTTCCACCAAACATTTGAATCAACACTATCATCTATGGGGGGTACCATTTTTTGGGGATTTGCGGTTTAGGCTGCTAAGGAAGCGGAGGCCGAATTAAAATTAATGGCCTTCGCTGGAATGTCAATTGCTAGCCCACTTAGAAGCTGTTCAACCTCAAGCCCAAATCCACTCTGTTGTGCGGCATAAAGCAAGTCAGCTGCTTCAACACCAGACAAAGTACCCAGCCTCCATTGATATAATTTTTTTGAAAATAAGGAAAGTGGTTCTTCATATTTCGGCCACTCTGTGCTGTTTATAAACAGTACTAATCGAACGTTAACACCTGGGAAATCAGACAACAACTGTGATAATAATAACCACTGATCATCGTCAACTAAATGTGCATCATTTACTATCATCAACGTAACTGGAGCATCTTCTGCTGCCGGCCTCAAAGCCGTATCGACAGAGATGCTAGCCATAATATGGTTGAAACGCTTTAAAAGGGTTTCAGTATTGCTAGGTGTAAGGACTTCTAATTGAAATTCCTTTAAATCGCGCAGGCGAGCAACCATTAATCGACAATAATGGTTAAGGACATGATCAGTATCTGCCACAACTGCAAGTCCTAGGTGATCTTTTACTACGGCTTGTAAAGACCGATGAAACTCTGTCTTGTCCTGTGGCCTGTAAAAAATGTCTCCGTCTTCAGACCACTGGTCGAAGTCGAAACGTGTTTCTTTCATCTCTTGATTCATTATCAAGGCCTCCTAAAGGCACAGCTAATTCAGTCTTTCGTTATTTTTCCATCAGTCCCATACTGCATTGCCTTTGGCACTTCGGGAGTAGGCTTTTTAGCAACAGAAGCTCCTTTACCTAGGCTATTCAAACTAAATATATAAGCAATAACTTGTGCTACTGCGTAGTACAAAGTTTCAGGGACGTTCTGATTTATATCTGTTGTAAAGTAAATTGCGCGCGCCAATGGCGGGGCTCGAAAAATTGGGACACTAGAAGCTTTGGCCTTCTCTCTAATACTTTGAGCCATGAAATCAACGCCCTTGGCCACTACTACTGGTGCGCCACTGCTCGAGGGGTCATAGGCTAGAGCCACAGCAAAATGTTCAGGATTTACAATAATCACATCGGCGTCGGCAACTGCTTCAATCATTTGACCCATTGCCAACTCACGCTGCTTACGTCTTATTTGAGCTTTCACCTCGGGACGGCCTTCCGTCTCTTTCATTTCATCTTTTACTTCTTTTTTAGTCATCTTTAGCTTTTTATTATGCTCATACATCTGATAAGGGACATCAATGCCAGCAGCAATGATCAAGGTGAGTGTCACTAACACCGCTCCTTGTGCAATTATTTCCCCAGCACTACTCATGGCAGGCCGCAAGTCCATAAATCCAAGAGCAGTGAGCTCACTAAACCTGCCGCTTACTACTAAAAATAAAACGCCCCCGACCAAGCTAAATTTAGTAATGGCTTTTGTTAAATCTACGGCTGCTTTCATCCCAAACATCCGCTTAAATCCTTGGAGAGGATTTATTTTCCTTGCTTTTGGCGCTAAGGATTTTAGTGAAAAATTATAGCCTCCAATTAACCCAGCGGCACCTATGGCTATTATGATCGCCAAGATAAAAACCGGTATTATTGCGATCATACTGTTAGTCGCATGATCACCAAATGCTATAGGCAAAAGCGTGTCACTAAACACATCTTTTCTATCAAAGATAAAGCCAGCTCGGAATATTTCGCTTAACTTTATTATCAAAGAGCTTCCAAACATTGACATGAAAACTGCCACTCCTATCATCATCATAGCCACCGAAAGCTCTTGGGACCGTGCGACCTGACCATCCTCTCTAGCTTTTTCTAGCCGTTTAGCCGTGGGCTCTTCACTTCGTTCTTCTGTCGTTTCTTGTTCCGCCATTATCTCAACCCCAACGCTTGACCCATAGTGTCAAACGACTGTTGCCACAACCATTGAATGCGAAAACCAATACTAGTCATCGACAATGAAAGCAAAACAATGCCTGCTAATATCATCGCGGGAAATCCTACCGCAAAAATATTTAAGGCAGGAGCAGCGCGCGTGATAACACCTAAACCGATATTAATAAACAATAGAGAAGACATTAGCGGCAATCCAATCATAACTGCTCCTAAAAACATCATCGAGCTCCATTCAATAGTCAACGCCATCAAACTTTTAACTTGAACCATCTGTCCAATAGGTAATACTTGGAAACTTTCTAACAGAAGAGATATCACTATTACATGGCCGCCTAATCCAACAAAAATGAGGGTCGAACATATAATCAGAAACTGTGCAATTACAGGGACATTCCCCATATTTGGATCAACCATGTTGGCCATACTCAAACCCATAGAGGC
Organism: Porticoccaceae bacterium; assembly: GCA_003491845.1. Taxonomy (GTDB): domain Bacteria; phylum Pseudomonadota; class Gammaproteobacteria; order Pseudomonadales; family Porticoccaceae; genus HTCC2207. Next base: position 2,698 of record DNBN01000109.1, read on the forward strand.
AGAAATTGCTTGGCCACCAATAATTAGTGCTGCATTTACAATCTGTAACAGCAAACCCATCAAAGCCCCAATAAATACTTGCAAGAAAGCCTCTCTAAGTCCAATAGCACTAAATGGGTCTAATAATGGCCAATCAGTTAATGGATAAACCATCCAAGTTAACAGGACTGCGAGTAATACTCTTATTCTTACCGACACTGCACGGATCGAAAAGAATGGGGCCGTCAACAAAAATGCTGATATACGAATCATCGGCCATATCAGCGAATAGAATAAATCAACTACCTCTGCTACTAATATTTCCATTACATAAATAACGTAGGAATACGTTCAAAAATTCGTTGGAAAAAATCAACCATCACCGCTATTTGCCAACTGCCAAAAGCGATCAAGGCAAGAACCATGACACCGAGTTTTGGTATAAAACTTAACGTCATTTCCTGGATTGATGTTGCAGCTTGAAAAATACCAATAATCAATCCTACACCTAAGGCTACACCAAGCAGCGGGGTAGCAACCATAACTGCAACCCAAAGAGACTCTCTTCCTAAATCTATAACTTGTGCGACATCCATAAAGCCTCCTAAGGCACTACAAAACTAGCGGTCAAAGAACCCATGATGAGTGACCAGCCATCGACCAATACAAACAGCATTAATTTAAACGGCATGGAAATCATCATTGGCGATAACATCATCATGCCCATCGACATTAGGACACTGGCCACAACTAAATCAATTACGATAAAGGGGATATATATCAAGAAGCCAATCGCAAAAGCACTCTTGAGCTCTGAAGTAATAAATGCTGGAACCAACGTAGTGAAGGGAATATCAGCTGGGCTAGTAATGTCGTCATTCCTAGCAATTTCGGCAAACATTGCAATGTCCGTCTCGCGAGTTTGATTTAGCATAAAAGTTCTCACAGGCGCTTCAGCATTCCCTAATGCTGTTTCAAACGGGATAGAGCCGTCTGAGTAGGGTGTTAAGGCCTCTTCGTAAACGGTCGTGATAACAGGTGACATAATAAAAAGAGTTAAAAATAAAGACAGACCTACCAAAACCTGGTTTGGAGGCGTTTGCGCAGTCCCTAATGCCTGTCGCAAAAGTGACATTACGATAATAATGCGCACAAAAGATGTCATCATTAAAAGTAGTGACGGTAGTAATGTGAGAGCCGTCATTAGCGCCAAGAGTTGCAGTGTCAAACTATATTCAGTTCCACCACTCCCATTATCGACCATGTTAATAATAGGCATTCCAGATTGGGCTAGTGACGGATTAGCCACGAAAAAAAGTAGTCCCACCAATGCAGACCTAAAAACCGCTGTGTGGATCTTCATTTTGTTAGTACCCTAGAAAGAATTTGCTTAAACCCTTTCGTTGTCTCTTCTTTCGAGGGGACAGCAAGATCCCCTTCCACTTGATCTCCATAAGATTCAAATATCGCATGCGGGAAACTGCCGAGCCTAGTTATTTGTTGCGCTGACAGCCCTACTAGAACTTGTTCGTTATTCACGCGCATGAGAACTATTTTTTGGCGCCCGCCTAAATTTTGCACCTCTAGCACTTCAAGCCTCTTGCTAGTGGTGATTCCAATCTTTGGGCCCATCTTTTTTATTGCAATAAGCGTCACGACAAGCAGCGCCAGGACCACTAAAAAAGAACCCATCATTGATAGCCATTCTGTCCAACCGAAATAGGAGGTCATTGTAATTTCTTCTTAAAGGTTCTTAACACGATCGACAGTTGGTATGACACTGGTCAACTTGACACCATAGCGATCATTTACAAGAACAACCTCTCCCTGAGCAACAGGCGTATTGTTCACCATCAAATCCAAAGGCTCTCCAGCCAATCTATCAAGTTCAACTACGCTGCCTTGGGCTAGGCGCATTAAATCTCGAATCTTTAGAGATGTCCGCCCCACTTCAACGGAAATGGTTACAGGAATATTTTGTAATACTTCGGCGTCAATTTTATTCTGAAGTTTGTTAACATCACTCTGATCTTCACTTTCTGCTTGTAAATTAGTTTCTGTGTCTGACATAGTTGTTCTCTCTTTAAATTTTACCGTTAGATTGCAGGAATTAGGGGCTTAACAAATTGTATGGCCATATGTGCTTCTTTCGTTCCGATGTCTCCCTCAAAAACTGCAATTCCATTAGCCCTGACTTTCGCATAGCTAGGCTTTTTGAAGTAAATTACATCTCCCTCACGCATGTTTTCAAAATCTTTATATGTGGTCTTTATTTCACCAAGAATTACATTAATATCAACTTCGGCGTCCATGGCTGCAGCCATTAAATCAGCTGTCCATGAAACTTTAGATGAGGTAACTTCTGAACTGCTCTGGACCCGGCTTTCAAGAGAGTCTCTAATAGGCTTTAGCGATCCGTACAGGTATACAACGTCTATATTTCCTTTTGCTTTTTGCCCAAGCTCTGTTTTGAATCTGCTAACGACAACTAACTGATCGTTGTCTGTTAGTTTGACGGAAGCTGGATTAGAAACTAGATCTTTGCTTTTGCACTTTATAGGAAGAACAGGTGCCCATGCCTCCTGCAATGAACCAAAAAGAACGTCAACAATAATCTTATTGATATTCGCCTCGGTGGGTGTAAATGTTAGTAATGGTGACAACTCGGTCATGCCTCCTCCTGGGCCACCAAAAAAATTATCTAGCGCGGCAAAAATGATGGAGGGGTCTAAGGTCACAAGAGCGCTACCCTGAAGAGGATTTAAGCTCACTGTGTTAACCGCTAAAGGCGCTTGAAGATTACTGATGTACTCCCTATAGGTCATTACTTGCACTTTTTCAGGGGTGACCTTAATGCTTGATCGCAAGACATTAAGAATTCCTATCTTAAAATATCTAACGAATCGCTCGTTGATAACATTCAATACACCTAAATTCATACCTAAAGAAGAATCTTCGTTGGCAAGATCATGCTTAACTGCCAGAACATCTCCGTTGAGTCCTGTGTTTGACTCAATAGACCCGTCCTCAATACCAGAAGATAAAGCCTCCAATTCTTCAGGTGTTAATAGGTTTTCTTTGTCAGCCATCTTGATCCTCTTTTAGTATCATTTCCAAGTTAGATTTTAAACTTGGACATCTAACCCGTCTAAACTCAAGCGGTTTGAAAGGTCCACTCTTTCTAGACTCGAGCCTACCTCTGCCTCTTTGTCTGTTTTTGCGA